>JARRNW010000122.1:0-9678 GCA_037384565.1 Candidatus Thiodiazotropha sp. | reverse complement strand
AACGGAAGCGACCCCGGCATTGATCTTCCTGGTTGGCTCGTTGAGCCAGATGTTCATTCATACGTCGTCGGCGTTCAAAACTCTTTCCGTTGTAAGGATCTTTTCCGCACAACCAGGGCGGCGTACACAGCGTGAAATACAGTGGTAGTGAGTCGTTTCTTGAAGACTGATCAGTCTTTGGCAGGCGGTGGCCATCCTAACCTCCTGGGGCATTCCATAATTGATCCGGAATCAGATTATCTCATGTCCGTTGGTTTATCGTGTATTTAACGGTCGGGATTGTCACCATCCAAGTGCCCAGAGGCCCTTTGCACGATCAAAGTATTACTTCTCTCGCCATAACCTCTCGGGATATGTCAGCAGGAGTTACACCGCCTTCCTCGCTCATACGAACTCATGCGCCAGACCAAAAGACTCCTGTTGACTTCGGCTTTCCTGGTTCAACAGGTCTTTGCAGGTTGTCATCACTCCCTGCTGTCAGTTAGCCCTTCTCGACGTTATCTCTGTGAATCTTTCTCTACGTGCAAGAACCCCTATCCCGGCTGTTCTTTCGACACGAACCGTTTTTTATACATTCATGCTCTCATTTTGCTTGAGCCAGCAAATTGATCTCTAGAGTTTTCTATAATTTCTTTTGCAAATTCGATGCAATCATCTTTAGGAATTAATTCATCGTCAAAGAAGTCACTTAGCATTACACCACTAGTAATTTTTGTGAGAACAGACGAAATCACAAGCATGCCAGCAATTTCTTGTGCGTTTGAATAGGTATTGAAAACCGAAACAACATTTGGATTTCTTAGAATTTTTATATCATCATCATTCCATTCCCAGTCTTCAACTTGATAAGTGTCATATAAATAATCAACACAAGATTCTAATCCTTCAAAAGTTCCTTTAATTAATTCAGGATCTTTAGAAACTAAATTCACATTATTAGGTAATTGGTAATCGAAACCATTTTCAATTATCGCTGTTTGTAGTTTTTCTAATGTTGGTAAGTTTTCCTCATCGAAAAACACATAGGTTTGCATTGTCATATTTCTTTCCTATTATGTAAAACGTTCAAGATCAGGGGCGCTGCACAGCTATATCGCGTGGCGTGGCGCCCGATGCACCTCAGTGTTAGCTCTCTGGCTACCAATTATCATGGCGATCTCGACGCTCCTGTCGGTAGTTTGTGACTTCGAGGCGAATGCCCACGAAGCTGGTTTGCAACAGCCACAACGTCAGCGACTGACTCGACACGAAGGCAAAAATGATGAAGCCCCGGAGCATAGGAGTCGTGCCTATTGGAATTGCGTGACGGACGAAGAACATAACCGAAATGACGATTGAAGTATTGGACGTGCGGATCACCGCCCAAGACAAATTTGTTCTTTCGAAAGTCAAACACCTCAAGCAAGACACGATCGTAGAAAGGCTCGGATCGCTGAAGATCAGATACCGTGATATAGATATGGTCAATTCCGATGATTTCAGTCATAACGCAGAAATGTAAGTGAGAGGACTAACAACTAATTCCCCGTTAATTCATCTATTTGACCTCAACTACTAACCGAGGGCAAGGACAAAACCGCGAGGGGATGTCTGTCGACTATTGGCAGCATGGATAGGCCTGAAGCCGCTTCTGCGGTGGTAGGGGTTCTTAATTCGCGTTGGGGCTCGGTATTTCAACCGTACCAATTAGATAAGCCGGATAGATGCCTAAGACCGTTTTCTTCAAACTGGGAACCATTGGGTATGAATATGAGACAAATAATGACTGGTTAACCTTGACGTACTGGGGGTGTCCATATATGTCCTAGATTATTCTTGAACAGACTTCACTAATTGAATAAAGTTCTTGCTCTAACTCATTACTCCCCTTGAGATTTCTCATTGAACGAGGATGGCTGAACGTGCAACATTCAGTTGCAGAATAATTGTTGGCATGTTCCAACGCACTTCTGTTTTTTATCGTCTCTACCGGACAGTACCCTTCACATGCGCCTGTCACAGCTGCTTACTATCAAGATAAAGCGACTTGGAAAGATCCGTATCGGCATCGGAGCGCTTCTTGCCTGCCTGGTGATTCTCTATTGGCCTCAAAGTCCGGGTAAAGCTGACGCGCTGGCACAGAAGACGATGCGCATCCACCTATCCCTGCCAGAGCAAGGATCAGCGCCCATAGATAGCCAGGATGCAACAGCAGACAACGGCCCCGAAAACAGACTGGCCACAGCTGCGCAGCCGATGCCCCGGCAAGATACAGCGACCACGCAGACCGATACCCAACCCGCCGTAGCGGCCGCCCAAACGGAAATCATTCACTATACGATCAAATACGGCGACACGCTGGAAGGGATCTTCAACGCAATGGCTCTCCCGCTGCAGACCCTCTACTCAATTCTGGATACAGACGAACCCTATCTTGCCATCGACGTGCTTCAGCCCGGGGATGTGTTGATCTTCGAACTAGACGCCAACAAACGGTTACAGAAACTGTCGCTGACGATCGACCCCAGCAAAACAGTTGCCTATATACGCAACAGCGACAATAGCTACGCTTATGAAGAAACCGACACCCCCTTTACCTGGATATCCCAGGTATTGCACGGTCGTGTCTCAGACAACTTCTATCTCTCCGCAATGCGCGCCGGCCTGGACGAAGCCAGTGCCGTGAAAATCGCTCATCTCCTAGGCTCAAAATTCAGCTTTCAGCGCGATCTGCGCGCTGGCGACCGCTTCGATGTGGTCGTCAGCACCAAAACGATCAACAACACCAGCTTCGGTATGCCTCGGGTGGATGCCGTTCAGATCAATGTGCATAAGCGTAAGTTCAATGCCTTTCTATTCTCTGATGGCAACTACTATGACGATTCAGGAGACAGCCTGACGCCGGCCCTGCGCCGCTACCCCTTTTCCGGACACCACCGCATCAGCTCCAACTTCAACCCCCACCGCCTCCACCCGATCACCCATCGCATATCCCCGCACAACGGCGTCGATCTTGTTGCGCCGATCGGTACCCCCGTGTTGTCCACCGGTGACGGCATCGTGACACGGGTAGCGCACCATCGTTATGCCGGCAACTATGTCGTCATCGACCACGACGGACCCTACTCCACTCGCTACCTGCACCTGAGCAAGATTCTTGTACACAAGGGACAACGTGTGGAACGCGGTCAGAAGATCGCGCTCTCCGGCAACTCCGGCCGTTCTACCGGACCTCATCTGCACTTTGAACTGCACATAAAGGGCCGACCGGTTAACCCAATTACGGCGAAGATTCCTATGCTAAAGTCGGTACCGAAACGGGAGTTAGCCAAATACCATCAACATGTGGCGTCCCTGGAACAACTGATGACCGCCGACGAAACCCAGGTGGTACAGAGCAACGGCAAGGATACCCCACCCAAACCCGTCGACGGCAAGAGTAAGGGCTGATCGCCCTGCTCGCCCCTGCTCCTGAGAGAGGTCAGCCGGAACGAAATCGCGCGAAAACCCTGACCTTAAATTAACCATTCTCCCCTATATGCAGGTCGCGAAACACACATATACTTGGTATTAAGCGGGTCATTTAGTCGTGATCAATGAATCAGGTAACGTCACAGCGAAGCCTCACGGAATCTCCTATCGGCGTCATCACGGAGGTTCATGGGCCGGTCGTGGTCATCGACTGCGATCAACTCCCTCCCTTGAAGCAGGCACTCTATGCAAAACTCGATCACGAGCACTGTCTGTTCGAGGTTCACCAGCACCTTGATCAGCGGCGTATCCGCGCCATCACCCTGCACCGCAGTTCGGGGCTCTATCGCAGCTTGCCGGTCTACGACACGAATGCGCCACTGCACGTGCCGGTATCGTCCGACTGCCTCGGCCGACTTTTAAACAGTTTTGGCGAGCCGCTCGATGGGGGTGATCCACTTCCTGGTTCCGATTTTTGCAACATCCACACCCGCCCAGCTCCCCTCAAGGATGCAGTGGGTATCAGTGAACTGTTGCATACCGGGATCAAGGTGGTCGACCTGCTCTGTCCCTTCGTACGTGGCGGAAAGACGGGACTGTTCGGCGGCGCTGGGGTAGGCAAGACGGTGCTGATCATGGAGTTCATGCATGCGGTGGCGACCCTGCACCAGGGCGTGTCGGTCTTTGCTGGAGTTGGAGAGCGTATCCGCGAGGGACACGAGTTATGGCACGAACTGGATGAGGCCAGCGTGCTACCACAGACACTCATGGTATTCGGCCAGATGGACGAGTCGCCGGGGGTGCGCTTCCGGGTCGGCCTCTCGGCGCTTACCTACGCGGAATACCTGCGTGACCGGCTGCACAAAGAGGTGCTGTTCGTGATGGACAACGTTTTTCGCTTTGTGCAGGCGGGCAGCGAGGTCTCCAGCCTGCTCGGGCGCATGCCGGCGACCGTCGGCTATCAGCCCACGCTGACCAGCGAAGTGGCGGAGCTGCAGGACCGTATCCTCTCCACCCGCCAGGGAGCGATCACCTCGGTACAGGCGGTCTACGTGCCGGCCGACGACATGACCGATCCGGCGGTGGGCGCCATCCTCAGCCACCTGGACACCACGGTGATTCTCTCACGCACCCAGGCGGGAAAAGGGATCTATCCGGCGGTGGATCCGTTGCAGTCCGAGAGTCAACTGGCGGACCGTCACCTGCTGGGATCCCGTCACTACGACATTGCCGAAGGGGTACGCGAACACCTCGCCCGGTACCGGGAACTGGAGGACGTCATCGCCATGCTCGGTATCGAGGAGCTGTCGCCGAAAGATCGCAGGACCGTCATGCGCGCACGCAAGCTGCAGCGCTACCTCACTCAGCCTTTCTGGACCACTGCGGGACACACCGGCATGTCAGGCGTATCGGTGCCGCTGGACCGATTGTTGGATGACTGCGATGGTTTCCTTAGCGGGCGCTTCGACCAACTCGACGAAGCGGCCTGCTACATGCGGGGCGACATGCAGGAGGTCGTTAAATGAAGCGCTTTACCCTGCAACTGCTCGATTCGACCCGTTCCGAGGAGATCCCCGACCTGAGCGCCTTCATCGGCGAGGATGCCAGCGGCAGTTTCGGCATCCTGGCCGGTCACGACCGCTTCATGACCCTGCTGTTAGCTGGCCTGGCCCGCTTCCGGGTCGACACCGGCCCCTGGACCTATATCGCCATGCCCGGTGCGTTGCTCAGATTCAACCACAACCGGCTCACCCTCAGCACCAGACGATACCTGATAGATGACGACTACACACGCATCAACAGAGCACTGCATGAGCAACTGCTGGCCGAGGAGCAGAAGCTGCTCGGCATCAAGCAGAGTCTGCAACACATGGAAGAATCGGTACTGCGCAAGCTCTGGGAGATGGGCCGCCGGGAGCGCGCATGAACACCATGCACAGCAACAAGGAGATGCACCAGCGCATCGAGCGACAGACCCGACGTCTGGACTCGGCCGAACGGCAACGCCCCACCCTGCTGCGGCATACGATCTATCTCGGTACCCTGGGGCTGCTCTTCGTGCTGCCTTTAGTGGCTGGGGCCTATCTGGGACACTGGCTCGACTCTCTGGTCAGCGGCTACTCCATTCGCTGGACCATGAGCCTGATCGTTCTCGGCCTGGTGATCGGTGCGGTGAATGTCTATCTGTTTATCCGGGATGCCTGAGATGAACGATGTCAACCTGCAGATCACTCCCCTGTTCTCTATCGGTCCGCTGGATATCAGCATTACTGTGGTTATGACCTGGGTGATCATAGCGCTGATCTCGTTCGTCTGCTGGCAGATCTCACGGCATCTGCATGAACAGCCCGGCAGTTGGCAGACCGCGGCAGAACGCCTGGTCATCGTCATCGAGACGGCGATCGACCAGGTGGCCCCGGGCCAGGGTGCACAAATCCTGCCTTTCATCGGCACCCTGTGGATCTTTCTCGTCATCGCCAACCTGGCCGGACTGATTCCCGGCGTCCACTCGCCGACCCGGGACCTCTCCGCCACCGCCGGCCTCGCCTTCCTGGTATTTTTATCGACCCATTGGTACGGCCTGCGTATCCAGGGCTGGAAGCGCTACCTGCACCACTATCTCTCGCCCAGCCCGATCCTGCTGCCGTTCCACCTGGTGAGCGAGGTCACCCGCACCCTGGCCCTGGCGGTGCGGCTGTTCGGCAACATGATGAGCCTGGAGATGGCGGCATTGCTGATTCTGCTGGTGGCGGGGTTTCTCGCCCCGGTGCCGATTCTGATGCTACATATCATCGAAGCCCTGGTGCAGGCCTATATCTTCGGCATGCTGGCCCTGATCTACCTGGCAGGCGCCATCCAATCACAACAGCATCTGAGCTCAAATCAAGGAGACGATCATGCCTGACCTGTCGCTGTTTACCCTGGTATCCACCGTGGCCGCCATCTTCGGTATCGCACTCGGCGTGATGCTGCCTGCCCTAGCCATGGGCATGGCCATCAGCCGCGCCATGGAGGCGCTGTCGCGCCAACCCGAGGCGGAGCAGTCGATCATGCGCACGCTGTTCATCGGACTGGCGATGATCGAGTCGCTGGCCATCTACGTGCTGGTGATTGTACTGATCGTGTTGTTCAGAAACCCGTTGCTCGAATACTTGATCAAGTAACGGCTGGATAACGGAGGAGCCATAGCGGTGGAACTCAGCTGGTCGACCTTTCTGCTCGAAATCGTCAACTTTCTGGTGTTGGTGTGGATCCTTAAGCGATTCCTGTTCAAACCGGTGCGCGAAATCATCGCGCGCAGGCGTGCCGAGATCGACAATAGGTTGAGCGACGCGCAAAGCCAGCTGACCGAAGCGCAGGCGCTCAAACAACAGTACCAGGTACGCCTCTCCGACTGGGAGGCAGAGAAGCGCCAGCTGATGCAGGCGCTCAATCAGGAGCTGGAGGCAGAGAGGTCCAGGCGCCTGAACGCGCTCAGTGCGCAGATCGAGGATGAACGGGAGCGCAACCGGGTGGCCGACGCCCGTCGTGCGGAGGATCTTGAGCGCAGCCTGGAGGATACCGCCCTGCGCCAGGGCGCACGTTTCGCCGGACGGCTGCTCGAGGAAGCCGCCAGCGCGGAGACCGGGAAACGCTTGGTGGCCATGGTGACCGAATCCCTGCAGCAGCTGCCGCCAGCCCAGCGGGCGTCATTCCAACGTCTGCACGAACAAGCTGCCCCGATCCTCGTCAGCAGTGCCCACAGCCTTTCTGCAGAAGAGAAACAGGGGCTGACCTCGGCGCTGAGCGAGCTGTTCCCCGGTGAGCGTTCGATCCGCTTCGAACAGGACGACTCCCTGCTGGCGGGTCTGCGCATCGTCACCGGCAACTGGGTGCTGGGCTGTAACCTGCGTGACGAACTCGCCGGCTTTGCGGAAGTGGGCCATGAACGCCGATAGCGCACTCCCTCGCCAGGCCCGGTGGCTGGAAAGCTATCGGCCCCGTCTGCGCATCGAAGAACAGGGCAGCGTGGTCTCGGTCGGTGACGGCATCACCTGGATTAGCGGCCTACCCACCGCGATGATGGACGAGGTCCTTCGGTTCGACGACGGTACCCGGGCATTGGTCTTCGACCTCACCCAAGACCTGATCGGTGCCATTCTGCTGCGTGACACCGACAGGCTCACCGCCGGCACCCTGGTCCATCGCACCGGCCGAACCCTCGACATACCCGCTGGAGACGCCCTGATCGGGCGCATCGTCGATCCCCTGGGTGAACCCCTGGACGATCTTCCGCCGCCGCAGCGCACCCAGCCGCAACCGTTGGAAGCGCCATCGCCTGGAATGGTCTGCCGTGATTTCGTCAACGAGCCGCTCTACACCGGCATCAAGATCATCGACACCCTGGTCCCCATCGGCAAGGGACAGCGCCAGCTGCTGATTGGCGACGAGGGGCTGGGACGCAGTTCCATCGCCATCGACAGTGTCATCAATCAGAAGGATAAGGACCTGCTCTGTGTCTATGTGCTGATCGGTCAAAAGCGCTCGACCACCGTCAATATCCTGCAGACCTTGCGCGATGCCGGTGCCCTGGCCTATACGACTGTGGTGGTCGCCGAAGCGAGTGACCTGCCGGGCCTGCAACACCTGGCCCCGTTCGCCGGTTGCGCCATCGGAGAGTTCTGGATGCGTCAGGGCCGGGACGTGCTGATCGTTTACGACGACCTCTCGACCCATGCGCGCACCTATCGTGAGCTTTCGCTGCTGCTGCGCCGCCCGCCGGGCCGGGAGGCCTTTCCCGGCGACATCTTCTCCATCCATGCCAGGCTGTTGGAACGGGCTACCTGCCTCAACGCCGCGCATGGCGGCGGCAGCATGACTGCGCTGCCGATCGTCGAGACCAAGCTCGGCGAGATCGCCACCTATATCCCCACCAATCTCATCTCGATCACCGATGGCCAGGTCTATCTCGAGCGTGATCTCTTCGCCGCCGGTTTGCGTCCGGCCATCGACATCGGCCGCTCAGTCTCACGCATCGGCGGCCAGGCACAGCATCCGAGGGTGAAAGAAGAGGCCGGCCGCATGAAGCTCGACTACCTGCAGTATCTGGAACTTGAGGTCTTCACCCGCTTCGGCGCGAAACTTGAGGCCAGTATGGAAGCGGCCATTCATCGCGGACATCTGCTGCGGGAGATCCTGAAACAGGACCGCTTGTGTCCCCTCTCCGAGAACTTCCAACTCGCCTGGCTCATCGCCTTCAACGACCACCGCTTCGAGGCGGCACAACCCGAGGAGATACCCCGGCTCCTGGCCCGACTCGAACGCGCCGTGGCCGAGTCCGAACTGACCCTGATGTCGTCGCGTGATTCCTGGAGCCAGGCCATCGCGCAATGGCTGGGGACGACCGAGGTGGCTGATGACACGAAGACGTGATATCGAACGCAAGCACCGTGGTTTGGAGGAGATACGCGGAATCGTGAACTCCATGAAGACCCTGGCTTACATGGAGACACGAAAACTCGCTGCCTTTCTCGATGCCCAACAGCAGTCGCTCGATGCGATCGAGTCGGCCGCCGACGATTTTTTGCAATTTTATCCCGAACTGCTTCCAGCCAGCGAAGGGCTGGTTGACACTTACCTCGTAATCGGAAGCGAACGAGGGTTTTGCGGTGACTTCAATCGCCGGATCGAGACGTCACTCGACGCGTTGTTGACGCAACGATCCACAACGACGCCGAAATTGATCGCCCTCGGGCGAAAACTGCACCCAGCGATTCTGCAGCAGGATCCCACTGCAGAGCTACTACCCGGAGCCGGTGTTCAGGAGGAGATCCCGCCACTGCTCGACAACCTCTCGCAGGTTTTCGGGCGGTTGGCGCGAAGCGAAGGAATAGGCAGTCTGACAGCACTCTTTCACGGCAGTGAAGGAGGCATCGAGACACGCCCGCTGTTACCGCCATTCAGCAGTCTAAGCCCTCCAGCCGGCGACGTTTTGACGCCCCCGTTGCTGAATATAACGCCGGAGGATTTTTTTGGCGGACTTACAGAGCACTATCTCTTCGCCGTGCTCCACTGGGTGTTATACATTTCGCTGATGGCCGAAAATCGACAGCGGGTCGCTCACCTCGAAGGCGCAATAAGGCATCTCGATAACCAATCCTTGAAATTGAAACACCTCTATAATGTCTTGCGCCAGGAAGAGATCATCGAGGAGATTGAGGTGATATTGCTGAATACAGGCTAATGAAT
>JARRNW010000121.1:0-8540 GCA_037384565.1 Candidatus Thiodiazotropha sp. | reverse complement strand
CCTATGCGCCAGCCTTCATCGAAGAGCGGTAGTGTGGTTTCCAGGGGTTCGCGCCAATGCTGAATGAATGCGGCATGAAAGAAATTGGTTCGTGCGCGCAGTGCCTCAGCATCGGAGCGTTGGGCAATCTCCGTGGCCAGTTGGCCGATTCTGAGAGCATTTTCATAGCGCTGTAAACCTACCCCTACTAACATGCCGAACACACTCAGGGCAAAGCATGTAAACCTTGATAAACCGCCTTTTAAAGCACGGCCTGCAAATTCAAGTGTCACGACAGGAAAGGTCGTCGAAGCAGAGATGTACGCGGGAGTGGTGAGATGGGTTAATAAGCCGACGATTGCAAGTGCCTGTTTGTCATGCATTTCTGGCCAAGTGGAAATGTCATCACCATAAGCATCTAAAACCATATCAATATCAGAAACACCCTCGTTCATCATTTCATCGGAAATCTGTATGGGCAGATAAATTCCCAGTTTGGCCAGGGCTTGTCTTCCTTTGTCCATCGCCTGGGCCAGCTTTAGCTCTACCGTATGTATGTCAATCAACATCTGATAGATTCGTGTGCGCGAAAGGGGATCAGTGGTGACTTCGAGCAGATTTTCAAGATTTTCAATAGAAGTTTTGACATTACCCAGATAAAACAGAATCTCTGCTTTATGAAAGAGCAATTCGAAGCGCAATTCCGCGGTCGTTGGGCCGTTAGTCTGGGATAACGTCTCACCCGTGGAATAGAAATCCAGGGCCGAATCATAGGCCATGGTAGCTCTTGCGGCATCTCCCGCTTTCAGGTTCAGGAAAGCCAGGTGTCTTTTTTCTTCCTCTGAATCGATAAGTGCCAGACTGAGGTTGAGTTGTTGTGTTGCCTGAAGCGGGGCCTTATGAGGGTGGGGTTGTCCGAGCAGAAAATGACCCAAACGATTGTGAATATACTGAGACTCATCGCTGGGTAGTGACTGGTAGACTGCCAGCTGGATTCGATCGTGAGTAAAGCGGGCATGTTGTCCTGTCACGGCCACCAGTCCCAAGGCCTCCGCGGAGGATAGCCGTTGCTGGATTGTCTGGTTGTCAAGCTGGGCTCCAACCGATAGAAGACTCAGTGGGAACGTATTTCCGATACAGGATGCCACCTGCAGGGTTCGGGTGGTTTCCTGGTCGATTCTGGCGAGTTTGCGCAACATCAGTTCCACAACATTGCTGCTGATATCCAAGGCGTTTATGCGCTCTGGTAGCCATTGCCAGCGTCCCTTTAGAGTGTCGAAAAACAATGCCTCTTCGCTGATCAGGGTTTCCAGAATCTGACGAATGAAAAATGGATTGCCATCGGTTTTCGCATGGATTGTCTGTGCAAGCTGAGCGGTCTTTTCAGTGGGCATATCCAACGCGCTCGAGACCAAAGCCGTTGTCTGCTTTAAATCAAGTCCGGTGAGCGAAATTTGATTAATATAAGTGGATTCCCCCGTCAATTTCGCGATCAGTTTTGACAGAGGATGATCGGATGTCAGTTCATTGTTCCGGTAGGCTCCGATGATCATGTAGTGATTTTGCACCGATCGAGTGGCAATCATGTAGATCAATTCCAATGAAGCGGCATCCGCCCATTGAATGTCATCGAGGAACAGAACCAATGGTTGTTTCGACCCAATGATGCAGTGAAAAAAACCAAGCAATGTAATGGTGAAACGGTTGGCAGTCTCTGCGGTATCCAGTTTTGGGGGGATGGGCTGTGGACCGATGACGTTTTCCAGAATAGGTAGAAACTCCAGAATCAGGCCTGCGTTGGTACCCAGGGTTTCCAGCAGCCGATTGCGAAATGATTCCAGCTCTTCAGGGGTGCCTGCAAGTAATTGATGACACAGTTGGGTAAAGGCTTCCGCAAAACCGGCATAGGGCAGCGCACGCACGGTCTGGTCGAATTTTCCGCTGATATAGCGTCCACCTGCGGCTGCCACTGGGAAGCGCAGCTTGTCGACCAGGCTTGTCTTGCCGATGCCGGAGAAACCGGAAATGAACTGTATTTGTGGTTCACCGGATATTGTCTGGTCCAGGGCTGCAAGGAGTTGTTGCTGTTCGCGTTCCCGTCCATAGAGCATCGGTAATAAGCGCAGTTGGCCGGGGTGGTCGAAGTGACCAAGGTCAAAGGGGGGAATATCGGAATGTTTTTGCCATTCATTCAGACACTGTGACAGATCGCGCCGAAGTCCCCGTGCGGTCTGGTAGCGATTATCCGGAATTTTTTCGAGCAGACGCAGAATGATGTGAGACAGGACTAGGGGAATGCTCGCTTTGCGCTGAGTCGGTACAATGGGCTGTTGTGCAAGATGTGCGTGAATCCATCCGCTACTGTCCTCGGCTTGAAATGGTAGTACACCCGTGAACATCTCATATAACACGATACCTAAAGCATAGAGATCACTGCGCTCATCCACGGGCAGATCGATTCGCCCCGTCTGTTCCGGCGCGAGATAGGGTAGTTGGCCGTCGATGCTGTAGACAAAATTACTTTCACCGTGACTTTGTTTGGCGAATTCGAGATCGATGATGACCGCTTCTTGCTTGCCACTGCGAACCAGCAGATTCGATGCGGCGATATCACAATGAACAATTCCGGCCTCATGCAACGATTCCAGGGCCTCGGCGGCACTTATTGCCAGAGGAAGCGTAACGCCAATTTGGCGATGATCTGGATGGCTGAAGAATGTTTTGAATGACTCACCAGGGATAAATTCCATCTCCAAGGCGGTGCGTCCTTTCCATGTGCAGCGACCTGTAATCTTGCGTACCGCATGAAGATTGAGTTTGGAGCCGATTTCATATTCGTGATCAAGACGCGCCAATATGGAATTCGGAGGGATGGCCAGAGTGGGGTATTTCAGCAGGACAGGCGCAGCCGGCGAAGAATTACGTCGATCCAGAGTGAACGCGGATCCAGTATGGATAGTTTCTTCGCCCGCAACACTCATCTATCAACGCCCATGTTCCCGTACTATATGAAGAGAGTAACCCTATAATTAGCAAGGTACTAGTACTCGTTCAATTTTTTATGGGAGGAGGTGCCGCTGGGAGTAATTTATGCGAATCGGATTCGGGTTAAAATAAGCCGGTTATGAATCCGTTCAGAGAACCGATTCATTGAAGTCGTAGATGAGGTTGCTTTCCGGCCTTTGCACGAAGTTACCCTGCACATAATCGATGCCGCTGCTCCATAATACCGCGAGACTGCGGGGATCCTCTACCTGGGGAGCAATCGCCTTGATATTGCGAGAGTGGGCCAACTCGATCAGTTGCTGCACATCCTCTCCGGGATTGTTGAGGAGGCTGTTGTCCAGTTTGATGAAACGGATGGGCAGATGATGGATGACCTGCTCCGTTTCCGGGGTCATGGTGACTCGGGTCAGGAGGCAGGAGATGCCCAGCTTGTTCAGCATTTCGAAGCAGATCTTTGCGGTTTTCAGATTTCGACCGACTTCATGGATGTTAAATTCAAACGTCAGGGTATTCTTGAACAGATGGCCGGCACTGTGTTTCTTGCTCAGCCAGCTGAGTCGTTCCATGTTGTCGAGCAGATCGATCGACTGTGAGACGAATAGGTGTAGATGGGTCCCCTTTTTTAGATTCTCATTCACCAGATTGATGGCCTGGCGGGTGACCCACTGGTCGATCTCTGCAATCATCTTCAGCTCTTCAGCAATGGGAATGAATTCCCCGGCCGTGTACAGATTGCCATCCGGTTCCTGGAGTCTCAACAGGGTCTGGTAGTGGGCGATCGATGAGCCTTGCAGAGCGACAACCGGCTGAAAAAAGATATCGAAGTAGTCCTCCTTGAGCGCCTTTTTCAGCAGGCTCCCCATATCCTCCGTTTGATGGATGTCGGCAACGGCCGGTTTCTCCACGGTATAGATATTGATCTGGTTGCCACCCGCCTCAGCCGCCCGGCGACTGGCGATCTGAGCATGGGCGATGATGGATCGGGAATCCTGGTTGCCGGCTTCCACCGGATAGACGCCTACGCTGAGGGTGACGACGACAGTGGTGTTTTCGACCTCGATAATCTGGTTCTGGATGTGATCGCAGAGTGACTGCGCCAGTTGATTGAGTTCCTCGGCACTGCTTCGCAACGCCAGCATACCCAGGCTGTTGTCTCCGAACCGGGTCAGGATGTCCTGGGCTTGCAGCCGCTCCTTGAGATGCTTGGCAACCTCCGAAAGGACCACATCGAGTCCCCCGATTCCTACGGATGCGATGAACTCTTCAGGCTTGTCGATCTGCAGGTAGAAGACCCCGGTGATCTCATCGAGGGCAGCTTCGGAAATCAGTAGGGCATCGAGCCTTTCCAGCAGGTAGTGCCGGGAATGCAGTCCGGAGACCTTTTCATTGCTGGCATCACCATGAAAACGATGACTCAACTGATGTGCGCGCCGAATTCGGTTGGTGACCGTGCGGATGAGGTGTTTGGGGGCTATGGGTTTGGAGAGAAAATCCTCACCACCGAAGCTCAATGCGCTGAGTTGCTTGTCCAGGTCCTGTTCTCCCGAGAGGAATACGATCGGGATATCGATGAATTCATTCTGCTCCCGGATCACCGCGGTCAGTTCGGTACCGCTCGCCTCCGGCATATAGAGGTCCATGAGAATCAGGTCCGGACGGAATTCATGCAACACTTCGAGAACCTGTAGCGGGTCGGTAACGATCCGGCAATCGAACTGAGCTTTACTGAGAATTGCATCCGCAAAATCAGCCTGAGCCGGATCATCCTCGACAATCAACACGCGGTATTGGGTATGTGCATGCTGGGTGCACAGATCATTGACCCGTTTTGCCACGACGAAGGGATCGATCGGTTGGTACCAGTAAGCGCTGGCATCCACGCGTATCGCCGCAAGCCGGGTTTTGAGGTCTGGAGAGTCCGCGATGAATGCGACGGGAACACCCGGCAACCCGTTGCTCTTGTTCCACAGACCACCGGATTTGGATTCCGGAAACAGTTTGCCGAGCATCCGGGTGTGACTGATCAAAAAGCACGCTGAGGTTGGGTTGAGCTCGTATTTATGGATGATTTCTGCCGCGCTGTCCAGGAGGGTGACATCGAATTCCTGGGCCTGGAGATTGCGGATGATGCCGGCCGCCAGGGTCTCTTCGATACCCAGCAGGAAAACCTTGTGATTATCGTGCACTGCCTGAGGTGCGGCGCTTGTTGCCTGGGCTTCCGGTTCTCTGGCCAGAGCCTCTGCCTGTTGGTTGCAGGCCTGAATAGAGGCATCCTTGAAGGCGTGGACAAGTCCATCCAGGGCTACCACGTCATCGTGTTGGGGCTTCAGGCCGGTGTTGTGGTAGTCACTCAGATGTCCAATCAGGGATTTTCCACTCTGGGCGATCTGGTGCACAGCGAATTTCTCGCTGGATTCCGAAAGCGCGGTGATACGTTCGATAAGGTTATCGAGCAGGTCGCCTTTCCAGTCACTATGCACCAGCTGATGCCAGTTTTCCAATATGGCGGATACACGGCCTGGTACTTGATGCAGGAAAGAGCTCATCAGATTTGTTTTGGTGCTCTGACTGGGGGATCGGTCACTACTCATTGGAATTCGGGATCAGTCGCTTCTGATATAAGGTGTTACGGCTTGTGGCACTCAGTGATGATAACGGTTTGTGAGCGCCGCTGAAAGTCTTGGTTGGGGGCGAGGCAATTGTCTCCCATGCCAGGAGCCTTTACCTGGATCGGTCACTTCAAATCTTCAACTTCGCTGATCTCCAAAATATGGCAGTGTCCCTTTTGAATCGTCCAGCGGAAGTTGTAGTCGTAGAGCCGCATACCGAACTGGTTTCGTCGGGTTTCTTCCAGATAGGCTGGTCTGGGGTCTTGAATCAGTATTTGACGGGCCAGACGTTTCAGGTGTTCCCGGCGATCGCGGCTAAGGCCATTCAGAAATTGCTCAGCCACCGGGCTGTAGTCCAGGGTGATTTCGTTTCCCGGCGGGGTCGGGGCAAAGCCTGCCCGAGCATCCGCGATGCTATCTGAATAGGGCACGTAGGGCTTGATATCCAGAACCGGTGTGCCATCCAACAGGTCGATCCCTCCCAGATGCAACACAACCTGAGCATCAGAACACTCCAGTTTGAGCAATTTGAGGGCCGACAGACCGATCGGATTTGGCCGAAAGGGGCTTCGGGAAGCAAATACACCGACCCGCTGATTTCCGCCCAGCCGGGGCGGCCGGACCATGGGCTTCCAGTCATCTCTGCGAGCGGCATGGAAGACAAATGTGATCCAGACGTGAGAGTAGTCCTCGAGTTCACGAAACGCTTCGGGGCGGTTGTAGGGCGGAAGGATCTCCAGCTGAGCCTCGGCATCCGGAATCAGTCCGCACTGACGGGGAATGCCAAATTTCTCTTTGAAACATGAGTGGATGATGCCAATGGGCTTGAATGTGAACTTCATGATTTTCTGGACTGAATGACCTTCTTCAACGGATTTAGGTTGATTTCATCAAACACCGTACCGGGGTGAGCGTGCAATACCATATCCACGGCATCTGCGATGTCTTCACAACGCAGATGATTTTCCGGCTGGTCTCCAGGGGCAAAGTCCAGGTCGTCGAAAAATCCGCTTGCCACCATTCCGGGATTGATCAGGCAGACCCGCAATCCCCTGCTGCTGCATTCGGCGCGTAATGCCTGGGCAAACCCCCTGAGGGCGAACTTGCAGGCGCTGTAGAGGGTTCCTCTCCGACCGCCGTTCAAGGCGGATTCCGAGCCGATGATGATGACGTCACCCCGACCCTGGCGTTTCATGTGCGGCAGGAAGGCACGTGCGACGAACAGATGCTGCACCAGATTGAGATCGATCATGTTGCGGATCTGTTCATAGGAGAACTCCTCCAGGGAACCGAAGCGTCCCGATCCGGCGTTGAGTACCAGGCCATCCAGATTGGGATGATTACGTGCGATCTCACCGAGCCGGTGGGGCAGGTTGTCAATGTCCGTCAGGTCGAGATGGATCGGCTCGAATGCGGGGTTGGGTTGGGTCCAGTCGGAGAAGTCCCGCCCGATACCGATGATCCGGTCTCCCTGGTCGAGCAGCCTCTGGGCGATCGCGGCACCGATGCCACGGGAGGCGCCGGTTACCAGGAATTTACGGGGAAGTGCGTCAGTCATTTCTAAGCCAATCAATCATTTCACCGATAAGGTCTGTCTGTTGCGCAATCAACGCCCGAACCCCCTTGGCCGTGATCCTTTCGCTGCTGTGCTGTGGATTGTCGGAGACGACCTTGAGCAGACCGACGCGACGGGGATCGATGTGGGGCATCAATGCCGCCAGGAAACCGGCGGATTCCATATCATAGGCCATCTGGGTCTGATAGACCGCCTGGGGTTGCTCGACGCAGCAAAGGGTACTGCTCCGACCGCCGAGTTCCGGTGGGATGGTCAGATCCCACCGTTCACCATCTGGGGCAAGCACCTGAGTTGCGATCAGGGACTCCCCAAGCGGGCAGGATCCGTGACCACAGATACCGATATTCAACCAGGCTACAGGTTGTACAAAAGATGCGGTGGCGATCAGGTGACGGGTGGTCTGGTACATGGCCGGAATCCCGACTCCAGTGATCGCCAGGCGAATCTGCGGTGCCTTGTAGATCGGTATTGGACTCGGGTGGGGGCTTCGCTGCAGGCCAAACCGCTCGATCAGGGGTTTGGCCTCTGCGGGCAGGGCGGTCAGCAGATTCACGGGAATCGGGCGCTTCACCCGAGCAACTCCCGTTCATAGTGTTTGAGAATCTTGCGGTATTCATCCGCACGCGCCCAGGCACTGCGTTTTTCGGCACCCTGGATGAGAATCTGGCACTTTTGTTCCAGCGTGCGCAGGGTTTTCGCCCGGTCTGCGGGAGAGAGTGTTTGGCTCTCCAGCAGTTTTTCCAGGGCGTGTACCCGGAAACGGTCCATTCCCCAGTGGCGACGGGAAAGCTGATCCTCGTGACCCCCGTATTTGATCACCAGGGGCTCATCGACATAGGCGACTGGCTCCCGGGAACAGATCCGCAACCACAGATCGTAGTCTTCACAGGCGGGCAGGTTCTCATCAAACAGACCATACACCTCGAACAGGGAACGGTGCAGTAAGGTTGCCGAGGGAGAAATCACGCAAAGTGGAAGGCAATGCTGATAGATATACCCGCCCTGTTTGGCGTGTTTGCGCATCGCATTGACCCTCTTCCCGTTGCGAATCCAGATTTCATCACTATGGCACAGACGGTGGCCAGGTAAGGCGGCGAGTCTGTCAAATTGCCGCTCGAGTTTTTTCGGCATCCAGCAGTCGTCCGAGTCGAGCAGGGCCAGCCATTCGCCTCTTGCCTGCTGGATTCCCCGGTTGCGGGCCGCGCTGACACCCTGGTTGTGCTGCCTCAGGTAACAGCATTGAGCGTACTGCTCGGCCATCAGCCCGGGTGTTTCATCGGTAGACCCGTCATCGATGACGATGATTTCAAGGACCGGATGGCTTTGGGCGAGAACCGACTCGAGTGCACGAGACAGGGTGTGGGCGCGGT
>JARRNW010000120.1:0-8584 GCA_037384565.1 Candidatus Thiodiazotropha sp. | reverse complement strand
TCCTGATCAATCCCCCCAAACGCCCGTACCGCCGGCAGCAGCTCCCGGTCGGCGAACTCACACCCGATATTTCCGGGATCATTCTGATTCTGTTTATCCGCGGCTTCCAGGGTATGTCCGCCGCCGATACGCAGTTGTTCCAGCAGGGGGCGGTAGCCGGGTTCCCAAGCCTGTACCTCAGTAAAACGCTGCCGTAATCCGGCCAGTATGCGCATCCCCGCAAAGTCGAGATCGCCCCAGAAGGCGAGGGGGCCGAAAGGGGGGGCTTGATCAAACCACCAGGCTTCGAAACTTTGTTGCCAATGGCTCTGTCCGGTTCCGGCGTAGTGCAGGCGAACCCCTTCCCGTTGCCGCAGTCGTTCGGCGGTGCCGCGAAATCCGGCGGCGTAGACCAGGGCTTGCCCTTGGGCCGCCGGGGGACGCCCTTCACAGGCCAGGGCGTAGCTGTCCTGGTTTTCGATGAAGAGCACGCCGTTGCACGACTGGGGCAGGTAGACGTTGATGATGACCGGGCGGGGTTTCAGGGGCAGGTCGGGAAACAGGCTGAGTAGCAGGGCTTCCCGGTCGTCGAGACGCTTGGAGTCGCCATGGAAGTGGCGGGCGCTGAGTTGGCGCGGGGTGAGGGCCTCTGTGGTCGCGCCGATTCGGGCGAAGGCGGCGGCGACTTCCCGGTCGCTCATGCCGGGGATGATGATGCGGCGTCGGAGTAGCGGTTCAGGGTCGCCAGGGAAGGCGCCCTGGGCGATTTTCCGGGCTACGGCTTCGCGCCAGCCCTCCAGATCGGAGGGGGCTTGCGGGCGTTGCAGCCAGTCGCGCAGCGTCGTCTCGGCCTGGGGGGCGAAGGCGAGTCGGGCGCCTTTCCATTCCGGGTCGTAGGGGCCGGGTTTGCCAGGAGCGATGGCGCATAGGTGCTGTCCGGCCAACTGGCGGATGAAGTGCCAGAGCCGGTCGGCAGTTTCGTCTTGCCGTTTCAGGGCGGGGAGGTGTTGCTCTGCCCGAAAGTAGAGTTTTTGTTGGCGTGCTTCTCCGGGCTGTTTGTCGAAGCGGTCGAGCACTTTGCCGAGCAGGGCGCGGATCTCCGGTTCGTCGCGCAGCCAGGGGGGAGGTTTTCTCTGCATGGCTTACCCGGTAGGTCGCGCTAATTTAGAAATGCGATCTTTAGCATTTACCAGGTGCGCTTCTCGTAATCTTCCCAGTCGTACTTACCGTCTTTGTTGATATCATAATGGGTTCCATTAAGTTTCGTAAAGTAGGCGATTTCGTGTTTTGGCGCATTGATTTTCTTTAATACTTCGAGCTGGTGTTTGAGGCATTTCTTCTCAGCCTCGGTACCCGTCCAAATGCTATTTGGCACTCGGCCTGAATGACTTTCTTTATAATCTTGATAGAGCTTTGCATGAAATGAGTCGTGTGCGATGGTACTGGCGCACCATGACACGGAGTAAAAAGCGGTACGATCGGACATCTCGTATGTGGGAGGATTCTTAAAGGCCCACATACCGCTTTTCTTGCCTTGTTCAATTCTGCCCACGTAGTCCGCCACAATGGTGTAGGCCTCGGGGGCTTGCATTTTTAGCAAGTCGAGCGCTTGAGTAACCTGACTGGTGAACTTTGCAGAGCCGGATATCTCCGGTCCGGATGCGAATGCGTGGGCAGTAGACGCGGAGATCAATAAAATCAGCAGGAAATCAATAAACCATCTTCGCTGAACCATCAGTTTATCTCTCTTGATGCAGAATGCTTGGGTGATCGGGGTGACGGCATAGAGGTTCTGTTAGCGCTCATTCAACACGTCTTCCATGAAATCGAGCTCCGCCTGTTGGTAGATGGTGCGGCGATGTTGCGCCCAGAGGTCCTGGATGCGCTCCCGGTTGCACACCTTGCGGTCGACCAGAACCCGGGTCTGGAGCTGACCCCGAGGTGGGCTGGGCACCTTGGCGAAGACGAATTCGTTGCTGATCAGATCCATGAAGGGGCCGCATTTGCTGGTGGGCATGATGAAGATCAGTTGCAGGCCCAGGGCTTCGGTGAGGTAGCCGATGACTTCCCGGGAGCGCTGTTCGTCCATGTGCATGAAGGCTTCGTCCACCAGCACCATGCGCAGGTGGTTGTAGCCTTCGGCGAAGCGGAACGCGGAGGTGATCGCCGCCGAACGGATGATGTAGGCGGGGGTTTCTAGCTGACCCCCGGAGCCGGTGCCGTATTCGGACAGGGGGATGGGTGGCTTGCCTTCGACCTCTTTGTAGATTTCGTAACGGCGGTAGTTGCGGTAGTCGGCGATACGCTCGAGTTCGCGCAGGGCTTTGTGCGGGTCGTCGTCGAGCAGCAGAGCCATGAGTTCGTCGCGTACCTTGGCCGAGCGGGTTGAGAGTTTGGCGTTGAACAGCAGGGTCTCTTCGCCCAGGGAGGGGATTTTCATCACCTCTTCGAAGAAGCGGGCGTAATCCCGGTATTCGGGGATCCAGGCGCTGTCGAAGCGGAAGGTCTCCCGGTCGGCGCCGAAACGGTGGTGCTGTAGCTCCCGGTTGAGCAGTTCGATCTGGCGCTGACCGTCGTTGATGGCCTGGTGGATCTGGTGGCAGAGGTGGGTGACGAAGGTGCTGTTGAAGCTCTCCTTGAGGCTTTGCAGTTCGTTGTGCTTGTCCACCAGGATGTTGTTTTTCAGCAGGTTGTAGACCCGGTCGAGCTCCTGGCGCACACCGCAGATGTTTTTGAACAGGGCGCTGTCGTAGTTGCCGTCGAAGCCCAGATAGACCACGGCGTCGGCGGGACGGCAGAGGCGGTTGTGCTCCTGGATGATCTCGTCGAGTGAGTGCTCACTTCGGTGGAGCTGCCGTTCCTGTTCGGCCCGCTCTTCTTTGAGGCGTTTGGGGTCGATATCGGGGGCCTCGGCGTCGGCCTGGACCAGGCAGCGTTCGGGGTCGAACTCGGGCCACACCGTGTGGAGTTCCCGCAGGGCCTGTTCGCACTGGTCGGCCTTGAGGTTGGCCTGTTCCTGCAGATCGGCCAGACCTTGAATGGCCCGGTCGGCCTGGACGAGCTGTTCGGCGAGCTTGCCCTTCTCTTCACTGAGGGTCTGGGCCTGGTGGTGGAGCTGGCTGTCCTGCTGGCGCAGTTGTTCGAGACGCTCTTCGAGGGCCCGATGCTCGCCCAGATCGAGGTTGTCCAGGAGGGCGTCGAGGCGTTGCAGGTCGCGATGGATGGCCAGCATGGCGGTGACCGCATCGGCATGGCTCACCGGAGCCAGGCGGTCGATGGCGGTAAGTAAACGCCCACTTGCCTGCATCTGCTGGTCGGCCTTCTGCCAATCGCTGAGGATCTGCTCCAGTTCCTGGCGTTTGGCGATCAGCGCCCGCTCCCGGGCGGCTTGTCCGAACACCAGTTCCCCGTCGGGCAGATCGCAGCGGAACATGGTGTAGTTGCCGGAGCCCATGCCGTCGGCGGTGAGGCCGCGGCGGGTGTGGCGCAGGGTCTGGGCCGAGTCGACCCGCACCACGCTGCCGTAGCTGGCGCTGAGGTAGCTGCGGGCCTGGGCGTGACTGAAGGCGAGGATGTGGACGATGGAGTCTTTGTCGAGCTGCAGCCGGGCGGCGTCTTGGGCCGCCTTGCTGCCCTGAATGACCCGGGCACGGTTGTCCCGGCCGGGCAGGGCGCGGACGATGCTGATCGCTTCGGCTTCGTAGTCGGGTTCTACCAGGATGCCGAAACGGGCGCCGCCCAGGTAGCCTTCGATGGCGGCTTGCCAGCGGGGATCGGTGACTTCCACATGGTCGCACAGAACCCGGGGGTCGGCCTGGGGGCATTGTTCGCGGATTGCGCTCAAAGCGCGCTCTACATAGGCTGGGTAGCTGACCTGACGGGACTCGAGGCGGTCGATCTCCGCCTGTTTCTGGCGTTGCTGGGTGGCGAGCTGGTCGTAACGGCGGCGGCGTTCGCCGTGCAGTTCGGCCAGACGGTCGCGCCGGGTGGTGCCGCTACCGTCATCGCCACGCAGTTGACGGTGGAGGCGGTTGATTGCCTGTTGTGCCTCCTGGGCCTGGTCGAGGTAGCGCTCCAGGGCGGAGAGGTCGCCGGTGAGATCCTGTTGCAGCAGGCGGCCGAGATCGATGTCGCCCCGTTTGCCTTTGGCCTGGGCCTCCCGGGCCAGGGCCTGGGTCTCCAGATCGCCGAGCTGGGGCAGTTCAGCGCTGAGTTCGGGAGTTTGCAGTCCGTTGACGATGAGGTTGAGTTCGCCGGCGTTGTCCTGCACCTGGTTGTCCTGCCGTAGCAGCTGGGTGCCCTGTTCGGCGAGGCGTTGCCGGGCCTGTTCCCGCTGCCGCTCCAGGTCATCCTTCTGGCGCAGGGCGTCGACGCCCAGGCGTTGTGCTTCGAGTTCCACCAACTGGTCGTGGAGCTGCTCCCGGCGCTGGGCCGCGAGGCTGATTTCGGTTTCCAGCTCGGTGGTGCGTTCACGCAGTCGCTGCTGGGTCAGTTTGGTCTCGAGATAAGCCTGCTGGCGCTCCAGGTAATCGTGTTTGGCCAGAAGGTAGTCGAGGGTGTTCAGTGCGAGCCAGCGCTCGATGTAGATCTGGGCCTGGTCCGCCGCTTGTCCCAGGCGCTCGATGCCTTCCACCAGGGTACGCGCCTCCTGCTCCATACCGTGGATGGTTTTGAGCTGCCCTGAGACGGTGCGGATCGCCTCGCCCAGGTCCCGGCGTTCGAGAATCTCTTCGGCCACGAACTGGTTGATGCCGCTGATCGGCTTGTAGGCCATGAAGCGGGAGAAGGCCCGGGCTGCTGCCACTGCTTCCCGTTCGGCAACCTGTTCGCCGCGTCCGCGCAGGGCGGCGTAGAGGCGGCGCAGGTAGCCCTTTTTGGTGTCATAGCGTTCCACCGAGCGTTTGCCAAAACGGCTCGCCAGGTGGTTGGGGAGTTGATCCAGGGGGATGACATAGTGTTGTCCCTCAACCTCCTGCTGGAGCTCGGCGAGGCTCAGTTCCACATCGGGCAGGATGAAGAAGACCGCTTCGTCTTGACGGGCCACAGTTTGGCTGCCGCCCTGTTCCAGATAGGCACGCACCGCGATCAACGCGGTCAGGGGCGAGGCGGTTTCGCCATGGGTGGGGTGGAACACGGCGGCCAGATAGCCGTCGCTTGCTTCGAGCCGGGCGTAGCTGCCGTCATCGCAGCCGAGCACATAGGAGGCCAGGGTGCGCACCCGTTTGCCGCCCCGGCCCCGCTGGGTGGTTTCGTCCTGCCCCGGGTTGTATTGGAAGAGGTTTTCGTGGGCGGCGGTCATCACTGTTTGGATGGCGTCGGCGGCGGTGGTCTTACCAGAGCCGTTGCCCCCCGAGAGCAGGTTGATCGGGCCGAACTCGAATTCGCTGTTGGGCAGGTTGCCCCAATTGACGTAGACGAAGCGTTTAAGAAACATCGCTCGTTTCCTCGTCTGCGGCCTCATCGTCCGGGGCTTCCGGCAGACCCGTCTGCAGGGCGGTGAGGGCCTCCTCGCCGACGAAATCGACGATCATCGGATGGATACGCAGCCAGCTTTCGCCGTTTTCGATGTCCTCGTCCTGGCGGAAGTCGATGATGCGAAGTTGTTTGAGGCGCTGGAACAGACGGCGGCGTTCGGTGACCTTGTCGGGCAGGGGGCGGCCGAGGAGGTTTTTCATGGCGATGCCGAGGGATTCGAAGGATTCCGCGACGAAGCCCTGTTCGTCGAGTTTGCCCTCGCGCAGGGCCTTGTCGTATTGCACCCGCAGCACCAGCAGCAGGGCGACCTCCTGTTGGGTCAGTCGCGCCCGCAGGCTGCCGGCGAAGGCGGTTTCGGCGGCGTCTTCCATGCCGGGCACCTGGGTGCCGGGGGGGAGCAGGCGCAGGTATTCGAAGCGATGATCGATCTGCAGGCCGATGCCGAACAGCTCGAGCAGCTCCCGCACCGGTTCCTCGATGCGCAGGAAGCGGTCATAGAGCTCTCGTTCGGTCTGGCTCTCGTCGCGGCAGAGGATGCCGTAGTTGAGCAGTCGTACCAGGAGTTCCCGTAGTTCGTTGAGGCTAACGGCGCTAGGTTCGAGGCGTTGTTCCAGGTAGTCTTGGAGGCTGGAGGTCATGGGTCATCAGGGTTGTTACGGCATCTCCCTCTATTTAACAGGATTCACACGAGTGATGAAATGAAAAAAAGGAGACTGAGGTTGTTAGTATTGCTCGGTAGTTTTCTTGTTGTGGAGCAGGGCCATGCTTCCGAGAAAGCGGATCAGGTTGTCGTGGATAAAAGCGAACGGGTCATGATTTTGCTTGGAAATGGGCAGGAAATCGGCCGTTTCCCGATTTCACTGGGTGGTGAGCCTGAGGGCCCAAAACACCAGGAGGGTGATCAGCGGACGCCGGAAGGCCGTTATGTGCTTGACTATAAGAAATCCGACAGCGCTTATTACAAGGCGATTCATATCTCGTATCCGAATGCAGAGGATGTTGCATACGCCGAAAAAATGAAACTGGCGCCTGGCGGGCAGATCATGATTCACGGGCAGAAAAACGGCTTCGGTTGGTTCGGTGTTGTTATGCAACACTTTGATTGGACGGCGGGCTGTATTGCCGTGACGAATCGTGACATGGACCGGATCTGGGAAGCGGTTGAGGCCGGTACGCCCATCGAGATCAAGCCTTGACGCCCACCCGGTATTGGCCGATGCGGTTCCCAACCACCACATCGCTTCCTACCTGGGGACTGCTGAGCTCGCACGGTCCCGTATCAGACCGGATTCTGGCAACTACCAGGATGACGGTGTTTGTTGGCTAAAATAAATGCCATTACCGCTTGGATGAATTCGTGTCTTGCAGGGTTTCATCGTCGATGAGTTCGATCGTGAACTCATCCATCGCCTCGTAGTAGTCGGTGCCTGGGCGTTCGCCGGTCTCGCTGACCCGGAAGCGGTAGCCGCTGCGGGTTTCGGTGCCGACTTCTATGACATGGGCTGCCCGTAGCAGGTCCCGGGCGTCGCGCACGGGTAGGGCGGTGCTGCGCAGACTGCGTCCGCCGGCCAGGGTTTCCACCAGGTATTCCCGCAACTCCTGATTGTTGAGGGCGAAAGCCCGTTGCAATGCTTGCTCCACGAACAGTCGACGCAGTGCCTGAGGGTCGGCCTCCACTTCGGCCTCTACCCAACTGTTGACCCGGCGACGGCTGCGTGGTCCATGCAGTCGCAGGGCTTCCGGGTCGGCGAAGCCCACGTTAAGGGTGGCAAGCTGTTTGCCGACAGCGGCGAGTTGCGTTTCATATTCCGTGTCGTTCAGAGCGGCCAGTTCCCGGCATACACCGATAAAGCGGTTGCTGGCCGCGCCACTGAAACTGAGTTGGCGGATGATGATGTCGGCGCGGCGGGTAAATCCGTGCAGGGCGCGACGCAGGGCCGGAAGCATCACCTCACAGGCGGCATGCAGGCGGGTGTCGATGCCGTCGAGGATGTCCAGATAGAGCGAACGGTCGAGCTGGCCGATCAGCTCTGGCGCGGCGCGGCGCAGTTCCCGCTCCGCCTTGGCCTTGAACTCGCGCTGCTTGCGCCGGGCCTTGGCGATGAGCTTGGCGATTTCGTCCCGGTATTTCTCCACGCTGTCGGCGGAGAGGCGAATTGCCAGATCAGGCATGAAACGCTTTTCCATGAAGTCAAAGAACTCGTCGGCGGCCCGTTGCACAACCTGTTGTGCCTCCACATCGCGCACCAGTTGGCGTTTGCGCTCGTCCAGTTCGGTAATGATGTCAGAGAAGTCGGAGACGATGCGCTCGGAGTATTCGTAGGCGTCGAGTAGGTCGTAAATCTCCCCTCGGTCGAGAAAGGCGCGCAGGGCGTTGCGGGTGTTCCGGGTATTGCGGTGGCGGGTGCGGAACCGTCCACCGGCGGTCTCCACCATGGGCTGGGTGAACAGCCGGCCGATCCGGGTGAAGGCGTAGCTGCTCTGCAGGGTAGCCTCATCGGTCTGGCGTTCGATCCAGCCGTGATCCAACAACAGATTGAGAATCCAATTGGCCTGTTCCCGCTCGCCACGGTGTGCTTCCGCATCGTCGTCCCCGTCGAGCAGGGGGGTACGGGTGATCGCCTCGGCAAAGACTTCGATGACCTGCTCCCGGTCGCAGATGCGGCTGTAGTCGGCATGGGTGGTGTAGAAACGGGCGTAGAGGGCGCTCAAACAGGCGACCACCTGTTCACGGTATTTGCCCGTCAGGGGGCGGAAAAGGTGGGGGTGGTCTTCGGTGAAAAACATCGGTTTTCAGGGTACTGTGAAGGTACTGTCTTAGGTCGGATAAGCTGATGAATCGCTGTGTAAACCGGTAAACCTTAAATTATTGCACAGATTATCAGTTTAAGTGTTCACTAGATGACTAAAAGATCCAGCCGAAATTCTTCTACATATCTGATTGCATTGGAGGATCTGGTGCAAAAAGTCGTCTTGATATCGCTTCGACGAAGAAATTCTGGCGATAATTATTCTTTAATAATTGTTGTTGTTTCTGTTCGCATACTTGCGGCCCTGGGCAGCGGGGCCAAAGGAGATAAATGACCATTGATAATGGGCGTATGCCTACCCCGTAAAACTTGGGCGTTTC
>JARRNW010000119.1:0-9096 GCA_037384565.1 Candidatus Thiodiazotropha sp. | reverse complement strand
CCACTTCATCGATGGTGAAGTCTTTCGGTTGCAAAACGAAGCGAATCAACTCCCGGATTTCGGGTTCGTCTTCAACAATGAGAATTCGGCTCCGCATCTCGTGTCCTGTCTCGGCGATCGGTGGATTTTTGCTCAGGTATGGTGAGGGTCCAGGTTGCCGGTGTCCGCACAGGCTCCGTCCCGCGGTGGGTTGTGATTCTGCATCACGATCGGCATACGCCTGAGGGGATATTCTATGGAATCAAACAAAAAAAGACTATTGAATGCCGGGAATGGAATAATCGGCTTTATGATTGAGAACGTCGTTCTTCTTGTCTTTCATTCTTTTTGGTTTAAGTGTGAACTGCAACTAATTGATATAAAAAAAGATATGTTACTCTCTGGGGAGGCGTGGGATTGGAGCGCCAGAATCCAGGATGTAGAGAAAATCGCCCGGATTGCTTGTGATTATCAGCTTCAATGGAACTGGGCCATAACCGGCGTAATATTCAATACTTTTCGTGGAAAACTATCTCATTTTGACGGTGCTTCTGGTACTGTCGGGCGTTTTTTCCGGTTCGGAAACTGCCCTGATCTCGCTCTCAATGGCGCGTGCGGAGTCACTGTACAAGGAGGGTCGAAACGGCGCCCATGCCTTGTATCTTCTGAAGAAAGATCCCAGTCGTATGCTGATCACCATTCTGATCGGCAATAATGTGGTGAATATCGCCGCCTCCGCCATGGCTACGGTTATCGCTACCGATCACTTCGGTGACAGCGGGCCGGGTATTGCTGTGGGTGTCTTGACGATCCTGATCCTGGTGTTTGGAGAGATCACTCCCAAGAGCCTGGCCACCCGTTTTTCCGAGCGTATATCACTGGCCATGTCCCCTGTGCTCTACGGATTTATGCGCCTGATCTATCCCATGGTCTGGGTGTTTTTGCAGATGACTAATTGGGTGCAATCGTCCACCAAGGCGATGGACGATCCGCTGGTCACGGAATCCGAAGTGATTACCCTGATCGAGCACGGAGAGGAAGAGGGTGTCATCGATACCGGCGAGCGCGAGATGATCGAGCGCATCTTCAACTTCAACGACCTCAAGGCTGAGGATGTGATGACACCGAGACGGCAGGTTTTCCGCCTCGACGGCCGTCGCCTGTTGCGCGATACATTGCCCGAAATCCTCAACGAGGGGTATTCCCGAATCCCGGTCTATGGCGAGGATCCGGACGAGATCCATGGGGTGGTGATTCTCAGGGACTTGATCAGAATCATCGCCAAAGGCGAGCTTGACCAGCCGGTCTCGGATCTTGCGCAAGAGCCCTTATTTACCTCATCCAACACACCGATCGATGAACTTATTCGTACCCTGAAAAACAAAAGCATTCATCTCGCCGTGGTAGTCGATGAGCATGGTGCGATGGTGGGGGTCATTACGCTCGAAGATATGCTCGAAGAGCTGGTGGGCGAGATCTATGATGAGAGCGATGAAAAGCCGGATGAGTTGATGGTTTTGGGCAATGGTCAGATTCTGGTGGACGGTACCGCGGAATTACGCATTGTCGAGGACTATTTCGATATCGATATCCCTGGCAAGCCGACCGATACCATCAATCGCTGGCTGCTGGAACATACCGAGCGGATCCCGGCCAAGGATGAACGGTTTGAACTCGACGGACTTGAGGTGCGGGTCGAGGATGCCTCTAGCCGCCGGATTCACCAGGTCATTATGTGTCGCAGTGATCCGGATGAAGATAAGCCTTCCGGAGAGTTGCTGGCTGACTAGTATAGGACACTTCTACCCGCCTAAATGGTACTTAGTTAAGGCGATGCCCTGGATTCCGCTTCTCTTTATCCAGGTTTCTCGGGTTTCGTCCTGGGCGCTGACAACAAGCTACTGGTTTTGCGGGTTACTGCGTACCCGGTGGCGGAAATGGGTCATGAGTTTCTCGCGCATCCTTTTTTCACGATGCTTCTTGGCGGCCTCCACGCGTCGCTCCGCGACACCGATCAGGGTCTCCTGACAGTTCATTGATTTGTCGTCTTCCGATGGCGTACGGCGAATATAGGTGCCGTCCTGTTGCATATCCCAGGCATTGAGTTTATCACTGAGCTGCACGTCGAGAATCAGGCGTAGTTCCTGGCGCAGGGCGGGTGACTCCACGGGCACTAGCACCTCCACCCGGTGCATGAGATTTCGCTGCATCAGATCCGCGGAGCCGATGAAGTACTCCTCGTCGCCACCGTTGTAAAAATAGGTGATACGGGCATGCTCGAGAAAACGGCCCACGATACTCACGACACTGCCGGTTTCGCTGAGTCCCTTGATGCCGGGACGGAATCGACAGGTGTCACGCACGATGAGGTCGACCTTGACCCCCGCCTGGGTGGCCTTGTAAAGCGCCTTGACGATATCCGAATCCTCCAGGGCGTTCATCTTCAGTTGAATGTGTCCGGGAGAACCGTCTTGATGTAGCTTGATTTCCCGCTCGATCTTGTTGAGCAGGGATTGTTTGAGGGTATAGGGTGCCGCCAGGATCTTGCGATAACTCGGCGGTGGTGAATAACCGGTCAGGTAGTTGAACAGTTCGGTCAGATCCTTGCCGATCTCCTCTTCACAGCCAAGTACACCCAGGTCAGTGTACAGGCGTGCGGTTCCTGAGTGATAGTTGCCGGTTCCGATGTGGTAGTAACGACGTAACTGAGAGTAGTCCTTGCGGATTACCATGATCAGTTTGCTGTGAGTCTTCAGACCGACCACTCCATAGGTGACGTGAATACCCGCCTGTTCGAGTCGCTGGGCCCAGCGTATGTTGGCCGCTTCGTCGAAACGAGCCTTCAATTCAATCAGCACCGCAACCTGTTTGCCGTTGCGTGCGGCCTTGATCAGTGAATCGAGTACATTGCCGTCCGCCGAGGTGCGATAGAGGGTCATCTTGATGGCGAGCACCTTGGGATCTTCCGCCGCGGTGCGTAGAAAGCGTTCCACCGTGGTGCTGAACGATTCGTAGGGGTGCTGCAACAACAGGGCACCGTGATCGCGCAGGATGTGAAAGATATTGCGCCGGTCATGGGCCAGTTGCGGATGATCCACCGGATGATGGGGGGTGTTCTTCAGCTCCGGAAAATTAAGCCGGGTGAGTTCGAACAGGTCGCGCATGGCCATCATGCTGTCCACATTGTAAACATCCTGTTCTTCATCGAGTCCGAGTTCAGCCGCCAGCATACCCCGGTGAACAGAGTTCATGCCGTTGGAGATTTCCAGCCTCACGATGGGTGCGAAGTGGCGTTCCCTGAGTTCGGATTCGATCTTCTCAAGCAAGTCGTTAGCCGTTTCCTGGTCGAGTTCCACATTGGCATTGCGGGTGACCCGGAACAGATCGCAGGACTCGATTTCCATGCCGGGAAACAGCATATCGAGATTATTGGCTACCAGGTCATCCAGGGTGACATAGGTGTGGCTGTCGCCTACCTGAATCAGGCGGCTCGATACTTCCTGGCTGACCGGTACCTTCACGCGGGCCATGTGCAGGTCGGGGCCGCCCGGGAATCTCAGCGTGACCAACAGGTTCAGCGTCTGGTTCGAGATGAAAGGGAACGGATGGCTGGGGTCCATCGCCAGGGGGGTCAGCATGGGGAAGATGTTTTCCTGGAAATGTTCCCGCAACCCGGCCTGTTGCGCGGCTTCCAGGGACTGGAATTCTGTGATGGCAATCCCCTGTTCAGCCAGTTCCAACATCAGATCGCCAAAGATCTGGTGCTGTATCTGGATCATCTGGCGGGTCACTTCCTGGCATTCACCGAGCTGCTGTGTCGGAGTGCGGCCATCCACGGTCGAGGTGTGGATACCCGCAGCGACCTGCTGTTTCAGACCGCCGATCCTTTTCATGAAAAACTCGTCCATGTTACTGCTGACGATGGCAAGGAACTTCACCCGCTCCAGGAGGGGATTTTCCTTGCGTTCCGCTTCACCCAGGACCCGGCGGTTGAACTCAAGCCAGGTGAGTTCCCGGTTGAGGTAGAGCGCCGGATCGTTTAAGTCGAATTCAGGGGTCTCCGTATCCGTTGCAGAATCGAGGGAATCATCATTTACGGGTAGCTGTTCAGGTATGCTCATGCTCGTCTGTTCGTTGGGTTGTCGAGTTGCCGATGCGTTGCAGGGTGGATCGCCGTTCGATGTGCTGAGAGGCGAATCCGTGATATTGGATAGTATATGTCGGTTTTTCAGACAAATGTTATCGGATTACCAAGGGTTACTAAACTCAAGCTTCGGAGTTCTGAGTACTATTCGAGGCCGTTTGCGAACTCGGCTGTCTGGGAAAGCCGCTGTAAACACATCCCTGGGCGCTCGACGGCCGCGTCCCTGCGGCCGACGCTTTCCCAGACAGCCGAGTCCCACCCAAACGGCGGAGACTGAATCGCAATTTGAACTCCGAAACTTGAGTTACTAAAAGAGCACATGCCGGTCCCGGGCACGATAGTTTTCAAGGCTGTTCATCTGATCGAGCAGGGTGAGGAGGAATTCACGGCTGCCGATCCGGCCCAGGCCGCCGATCGTACACGATTGCTCGGAAAAGGTTTCGCAACGGTCCACCCGACCGTAGGGGTTGTAGATCAGGCTGGGTACCGGGTCGCCGGTATGCCGCCCGGTGTTACTGTCCGTGGAATGGTCCGCGGTGACCGCAATCACGCGTTCGTCGTTGATCAACGGCGCAATGGCATCGTCAATGCGCATCAGGATTTCACGTTTACCGGCGGGATCGAGATCATGGGAGAAGAGATCCGTGGCCTTGATGTGCAGGAACACCAGGTCATGCTCGGAAAGCGCCTGTTCTGTGGCTTTGACCTTGATGGCGAGGTTGGTAGTCTTGCCGGCGCTGAAAGCGGGATTCCCGTACACGGAGTATCCCATGAGTTTTCCCAGACCGAGTACCGTAAGCTCCCCTGAAACGACCGCGGCTTTCAACTTGAGATGTTTCAGCAGGGGTTTGATCCTTGGCAATCTACCGGGGCTTCTGCAGATGATCCCATTCGCCGGCGGCTGGCCAAGATCCCTGCGCTGACGGTTGACTTCATGACCATCGAGTTGTTCGAATACGATTTCAGTGAAACGATTGACGGCTGCTGCGGTGCGCGACGCCTTGGCGTTCAGGGGATTGTGGGGCAGACAGGGAAGCAGGCCGAGATTCCGGTAGTGGTTGCCGGGATCCGTCTTGCTGATCTGGCACGACAATCCCTTGCCTTCGAGTTGCAGAACCACCCGGTGTTGGGTGGCGGGGTGGAGACTGGCGATAATGCCGTCTCCCAGGTCAACATGTCCGACCGCGGCCGCCAGGAGATCGGTGCTGTTTGCAATGCGCCCGGCACGGCGGTCGATGATCGCGTATTGTTCAGCCTGCTTTTCGAGGGTCGCAAAATTACAGCGAAAGTAGATTGCGTCACGATTGCTTGTCAGGCCGACTCCGCTGGCTTCCACCGGTCCGCGGGCCAACTTTAATACCTGTTTTTGGGGTAGGCCAAACAACTGGGCGATGCCGGTGTGGGTGCCGACAGGAACACCCGGTATCAGGGGATCGATCATGCCGCATTGGCCTGCTTGTGCCAAGTGGTCCATATTCGGTGTGTCGGCCACTTCCAGTGGGGTTTTGCCACCAAAGGCGGGTATGCCCCGGTCTCCGAGGCCGTCCAGAATGATCATCAGACCTTTATATGTTTTCAATGCTTGTCACTTTCTATGCTGGCTGAAAGACATCATCGATCTGGCCTTGAAAACGTTTTCCCAGAACATCGATGATCGAGCGCATGACATTGTCCGTTGTGATGTCCTTATGATCGTTGGATATAATCGGTACTGCGTGGCTGTCTGCTTCCGAGAGTAAATGGGTCTGCAGCTGCCAGATGGAGTCAAAGTGGGAGATGTAGTGGCTTTGACTGCTGCGCTCGGGGGCGGTGATGCCCCGGTCATTCAAATGATGTTTGAGTTTGTCTTGTTTTAATACCGCAAGCATGATCGGCACGATCACCGCGTCCTCCAGATGCCTGAAGCGTTCAAATAGCGCCGGTGACACATGGACGCCTTCCAGGATCAGTGATACCCGTTCTTTCAATGCTCTCTGCACCACTGCTTCACAGGGTACCGATACCAGTTCGGTCTGGTAGAGATAACCTTGAATCATCAACTCCTCTTTGGGTACGTTGATCATCTGTTGGCCGGGAATCTTGCTCCAGGCGTTGAATGACGAGGTGTGCAACCCGGGCAGTAGACGCTTGGGAATCATCATGCGCATTACTTCACGCAACATATCAGTGGACTGGGTGCGTATGATGTTCAGGCGATGCGCTACTTCCGTGGCAATGGTACTTTTTCCACAACCGGTTGTGCCGCCGATCAGTAGAATCAACGGTCGCTTGGAGTGTTTGTGGTCGATCCATACAAGATAGTTGCGGGCGGTATCCTTTCCATAACGTTGTTTGAGTTTTTCGTAGGTGAGTCTGCCGATTTGGTGTGTCGTGACACCTTCCTGGCGTGACTCCAATAGTTCCAGAAAGACCGACTGGGTAATGAGTGATGCCTTGTCGCTACTCAGGCCGGTGGATTCCAGGGTCTGCCGATGTTCCAGGAGGGAGAACGGATTGGTGGTGTCTTTTCGGTCTGTTACCTGAATCTCGATGGTGGATTGGGTATGGCTCTCATAGTTGGCGGCTACCTCGTGTTCAGACATCTGTGTGAGTCTTTTCTTCACCAGGTTTCGCAGATCCGAAGTGGTGATTGCCTCCTTTCCGTCGATCTGCTGGCGGATCTCGGAGGAGAGCTGGTAGGCAGTTTCAAACGACAGGCCGGCATCGGTCAATGACCGGGTGAGTATGCCCCTCAGGAAGGGCGTACGCGTATGATCGGATTTGTCGATGATGAATGTTTTGGCCATCTTGCCGCTGCTTGAAATCAGATGATCGAATGGCCTGTCATTTCGGGACGGGTCATACAGAACTGGGTTTCACATACCAGACTTTGTCTGGGCCAGGATCCGTAAAGCGTATCAGATCCAGGTGCTACAGGGGAATGGCGCTTAGATAAGGGGTTTTATTAAAAAGAAAATTAACCGCTATTCGGGGTTTTCCAGGGATAAAGGACTTCCACTTTATTGCCGGGATCACGGAAGCGTAGCTGTTTGCATAAGGACTCTACCAGTAATAGCCCTCGGCCACTGTAGCGCTGTTCATTCGTCGGGTCGGATCTGAAATTCTGAAAGTCGAACCCCTGACCGCTGTCTTCAACGCTGATCAGGATAAATCCGCCGTTGGACTGCCGGTGAATACCCAACCTCAACTGTATCCGGCCCTGGGTCAGGTTATCGAGCCTTTGCTCCCGCTGCTGGAAATAGTGGGTGAATCCGTTTTCTCCCTGTTTGAGGTCGGAGTCGAGACCAAGTACGCCATGATCCAGGGCATTGATGTAGAGTTCGGTGAGAATCGTGAACAGGGGTCTTCGGTGATCGTGAAGCCCGACAGCTTCCTGGATCGAGTTGATCAGAACCGGGATCGGGTCCGCGCGTCTGAGCTGCGCGCCATAGAGGGTGTATTGAAATTCAATGCCGTTGCGATGCTCCTCGATCCGGTAGAACTCGGGGAGATCCCGTTGAATCTCATCAGGCAGGCTATTGCGACCCCAGGCTGGGAAGATCTGGCGGATCAACGGCACTTCAACCACGCTGATATCATCATCCTGGGGGGCCTGTTCACAGAATGACTCCAGGGCAAGCGCAAGCCGGTCGATGATATAGCTGTCCACCAGATCCTGCTGAATGATCTCAAGATAACGCGATTGCCCAAACAGTTCACCCTGGGTGTTGCGTGCCTCGATGACTCCATCCGTGGCGAGGATCACCCGGTCACCTTCAACGATCTGCAGATGATAGAACTCGTCTTTGAACTCCAGGTCCGGGGCTATTCCCAGGGGCAGTGAACGGGACTTGATCCGCTCTTTGATCCTGCCGGTTTGTTGCTCGACCAGGTAGCAATCGGGCATTCCGCAGTTGATCATAGTGATATGATCGAGCTGGTGATCCACCTTGATGAACTGCACCGCCAAAAACATGCCGGAGGGCAACAGGCTGTAGAGTTTGTTGTTGATGGCGTGGAGGATCTGCCGTGGCGCAAAACCCTTGGCCGTCATGGAGCGGAATGCCTCCGAAGTGGGCAATGCGCCGAGCGCTGCGGCCAACCCATGTCCGGTGAAGTCGCCCAGCATTACATACAGATCATGAGACGGGGCAAATGCGGTGAGCATCAGATCTCCGCTAAACACGCTGGCGGGTTTCAGCAGGGTGTGGATATGCTCCAGGGCCACATTGCCGGCGACAACCGCACCGCTGAATACCTGTTCGGCAATCTCCTCGTCACGTTGCATCCGGCTGTAGAGCATGCGGGTGTCCCTGTGGAGGGAACGGATTCGTTCCATGGCCTTTATCTTGGCGGACAGAACCGTCTGACTATAGGGTTTGGAGAGGAAATCGTCGCCTCCGGCCTCGATACCCCGGGCCATGGCCTGTTCATCGGAAATGGCTGTAAGGAAAATGATGGGTATGAAGTGATCACCGGAAAGTTGCTTGATTGTTTCGGTTGCCTGGTATCCGTCCATCACGGGCATCATCACATCCATGAAGATGATATCGGGTTCATGCTGTTTGAATTCCTCAACCGCCTCGGCGCCATTCTCAGCTTCGATTACCCGGTAACCCCGTTTTTTCAGCAGGGTTTTGAGGATCATCCGGTTGGTGATTTCATCCTCGACGATCAGAGCGAGACCATGGGCATTTTCGGTGTTGATGGTAGTCATATTGGAGATCTACGGGTTAGCAGGTAATACAAGTTTCGGGGGAGGAATGCATTCTTCCCTTTGTTTGCCCTGTGAACAGGATAGGTGCGTTCGCTCAATAGCGCCAAGGGCATCATTCCGGCTTTTGTTGAAATGATGTGCTGATGGTTGGTTTTTCGATCCGCGCAGGTCTCTGATTTCTCCAATCTATTATGAGACACTAGTGTAGTGTCTCATACTAATGCGCGTTTATAGAGGCCCGCACGGGTCCCAAGGCAAGGCGCGACGCGCAGGCAAT
>JARRNW010000118.1:0-10751 GCA_037384565.1 Candidatus Thiodiazotropha sp. | reverse complement strand
CTCGAAGCCCATTCCCGGCAACTCGATGAGATGGGTGAGGCCTGTGTCTGGTTGCGCGGCCAACAGCCGCATGCGCCAAATGGGTAATTTATTTCCTGATTACCTACTATGCTCCGCCATAGGGTGGTGGGTGTGAGCATTGAGCAATGGTTTGAAAAGTTTTGAGTTTTAAGTGTTGAATTTTGATTGGATGAGTTCGCTGCGCTCACGGTTTATGAGGCCCCCCTCACCCTTCGGTGGGTGTTGTAAAAGCATGCCGAGACTCATCTCAAGCTGATTTTGGTTGCAGATACCATCGATTTTGTGCTTTTTATCGAACGTTTTACCGAGGCAATTCAGTGTTTCCGCCTTTTGCGACCCCCTTATAAACCTACGGATTCAGGTACCCCTCAGGAGTTGACGTGGCCGGCAATGTGTCAGACTCTGAACAAACGCTTTCGGATCGCCTCAATGCCGATTCCGGCTCCGGCGAACTAACCCTACAACCCGTTGCAGCGGAGTGATTTCATGCCAGTACCCTCTCTCAAAGCGAAAGACTATAAATCGGATATCAAACCCGTGTGGTGTCCCGGTTGTGGCCATTTCGCGGTGTTATCGGCCCTGACCAAGGCCATGGCTCATCTGGGATTGGCCAAGGAAAAGATGGCCGTGGTATCCGGTATCGGTTGTTCCTCCCGTCTGCCGGCCTATATCGACAGCTATGGTTTTCATGGTATTCATGGCCGGGCACTGGCGGCGGCCTCCGGTCTAAAGGCGGCACGGCCGGATCTTACCGTGGTGGCGGCCGGCGGGGATGGTGACGGATTCTCCATTGGCGGCAATCATTTTCTGCATGCCTGCCGGCGCAATATGGATATGACCTATATTGTGATGGACAATCAGGTGTATGGCATGACTAAGGGTCAGGCCTCGCCCACTACCCGACCCGATTGGGTAAGAAGCAAGATGACACCTCACGGCACCGGGATTCCCAGTTTCAATCCCGCGGCCATCGCCTTGGCAGCGGGGGCCGGGTTCATTGCGCGGGGCTTTTCCGGGGATCCCACGGAAGTGACCCGGATCCTGGTCGAGGCCATGCAGTATCCAGGATTCGCCTTTGTCCAGGTGCTTAGCGGCTGTGTGACCTTTCGTCCGGAACAGCGTGACTGGAAGGACCAGGTACATGGCTTTGATCAGCAATTGCCCACTTCAGACCCCATCCAGGCGGCCCAGTTGATACAGGGCGCGGATGAGCTTGCCACCGGTGTGATCTTTGCAACGAACTATCCGGTCTGGCAGCCGGAAAACCGCAAGTCCATGGACGTCGCCGAACTCGAAGAGGAGTTTTGCTTATGACCGAAGAGACGATTGAACCTATTGAGACGATTGAGGAATTTCTGGTTCATGCGCTGGAGCTCGAGGAGGCCTCCGGGGATCACTATGATGAGTTAGCGGACAGCATGGAGATTCATCACAACCTTCAGGTGGCTGAGCTGTTTCGCAAGTTAGCCGGGTACAGCCAACAGCACGCCAAGGAGGTAAATGAGCGTACACAGGGTCTGAATCTGCCCAACCTGCCTCCTTGGGATTTTAAATGGAAGTGCCCCTCGTCTCCCGAATCCTTCTGCACCGAAGAAGCCAGCTATCTGATGACTGTGAGTCAGGCCATGGAGATCGCCCTGTTCAATGAGATTCGCGGACGGGACTTTTACCTAATGATCGCCGAGCAGTCGCCGAACGAGTCGGTGCGCAAACTGGCCGCAGAAATGGCAGAGGAGGAGAATTGGCATGTGGAGATGCTGCGTGACTGGCAGAGCCGGTTGCGTGATGAGCAGCCCATGGAGGATCTGGATCCACCTAATATGCCGGAGTAACCGGTAACCGCCAGGTGCAAGCCGGAACGGCGGCATCGGTACATCCCACTCTTTAGTCGATTGATAAATACAATCGGGGTCATCTATATATTAGTAAATTATTATTGATTAATTTAGTAAATACTAATATTCTTCTGTTCCATGAAGTGAGCAGTACAAACTTTATAAATACTTTACTCATCAATACCTGAGGAATAGACAATGTCCAAATTTGTAAAAATCGCCGTTGCGGCCGCCCTACGGTGCACCCGTTGCTCCTGCTCCCTATGGCGCTCCCTATGGCGCTCCCTATGGCGCTCCCATGGCTCCTCAGGCCCAGGCACCTGTGGCCCCTACGAAGTAATTGATCGGATTGCTTCCTGGTCCGACTTCAGGACCTATAAAAAAAGCGGACATCATGTCCGCTTTTTTTCGCCTGTTCGATGGGTGTGATATCGGCTGGTGGATGGTCTGTTTGTCGGTTGTCGCACATCAACTCCGGACGGGAGAACAGTGGAACCCGACATGTATTTTAATAAATTAATATAAAACAGTATGTTATGTGATTTTGTCGGCGCTGGTGCAATTATTGCCATGTAAAGATAGTTAGGGGCAAGGTGCTTCATGGCTGATTGCCCCGTGATTACCGTTTCATTGGTTATTTTTACGGAGCAGTATGAATCAGATCGGACTATTTTTTGGCACCGACTCCGGCACCACCCGTTTGATCGCGAAGAAGATCGCGAGAAACCTGAAAGGGCGGATCGGAGAAGACCGGGTGGGAAAGCCCCTGAACGTCAACCGGGTAACAGCCGATGATCTGCTGGCCTGCCCGGCCCTGATTCTCGGTACCCCGACCTACGGTGAAGGTGTATTGCCCGGGCTTGCCAGTAAGAACCGGGAGGCGAGCTGGCTGGAGTTTCTTCCCGCTCTCGAGGGCTGTGACTTCTCGGGTAAACGGGTTGCGCTGTTTGGGCTCGGGGATCAGGAAGAGTATCCCGAGCATTTTCTCAGTGCCATGATGGACCTGTATGAGTTTTTTTCATCGGCAGGTGCGGAACTGGTTGGAGGTAGCACCACTGAGGGTTTCACCTTCAACAGCTCCCGAGCTGTGGTGGATGGTCGGTTTGTCGGTCTGGCCCTCGATCAGCATTTGCAGCATCTGCTGACCGATGAGCGGATCGATCGTTGGTTGGATGAGGTCACTCCATTGCTGCTCGCTTGAACTTCGTAGTTCGACTATTTCAAAAATGCCTTGAGTGCTCTGCCTGTTGCCGAGCGCTTCCACGCCTTGAGCAGCGTCTTGAGTGTTCCTTCGACCACCACTTCACCCCCCGCATCACCCCCTTCGGGCCCCATGTCGATACACCAGTCAGCCTCGGCAATGACATCCAGGTTGTGTTCAATGACTACTGCGGAGTGTCCGGCGTCCACCAGCCGGTGCAGTACCCGAATCAGTTTCTCCACGTCCGCCATGTGCAGCCCGACGGTGGGTTCGTCGAGCACATAGAGGGTCGGGGTGAAGGTTCGGGCATTGGGTCTTGCCTTGGCCAGTTCGGTGACCAGCTTGATGCGCTGAGCCTCGCCGCCGGAGAGGGTGGGGGATTGCTGACCGAGGGTCAGGTAGCCGAGTCCCACGTCCTGGAGTAACTGCAGGGCGTGATGGACCTTTGGATGGTGTTCGAAGAACGCCACTGCTTCGTCGACACTCATGCCGAGTACGTCACCGATCGAGCGGCCCCGGTAGTGGACCGCCAGGGTTTCGGGATTGAAGCGGGCGCCGTTGCAGGATTCGCAGACGGTCTTAACCTCGGGCAAAAAACTCATCTCCACCCGGGTCATGCCCTGGCCCTGGCAGGTCTCGCAGCGTCCGCCCCTGGTATTGAAGGAGAAGCGACTGGCGTTCCAGCCGTGGATGCGCGCGTCCTCGGTCTGGGCGTAGAGCTTGCGGATTTCGTCCCAGAAACCGACGTAGGTGGCGGGGCAGGAACGGGGGGTCTTGCCGATCGGGGTCTGATCAACTTCCAGGACCCGCTGGATCTCTTGCCAGCCGTCGAGCCGCTCGCATCCGTGAAAATGGTCCGCGGAGATGCGGCCTTTTTTTCGGCCCCGGGCCAGCAGATGCTTGAGGCTGCTAACCATCACGTCGCGTACCAGGGTGGATTTTCCTGATCCCGATACACCGCTCACGCACACCAGGCGCTGCAGCGGCAGACTGATATCGATTTGTTTGAGGTTGTTGAGCCAGGCGCCTTGGATCGTCAATCGATTCTCGGTCTGCTCGGCACGGGGTTCGAACAGGGGATGCTGCAACGGTTGGGCAAGAAACCGGCCGGTCAGGGAGGCCCGGTTTTTTTCCAACTGCTTTACCGTTCCGGTATGGATCACCTCGCCACCGCGTACCCCGGCGCCGGGACCGATGTCGATGATGTGTTCGGCGCTGCGGATGGTCTCTTCGTCATGTTCCACTACGACGATGGTGTTGCCCTTGTTTTCGAGCTTTTTCAGAGTCTTCAGCAGCAGGGTGTTGTCTCGTGGGTGCAACCCGATGGTCGGTTCATCGAGGATGTAACAGACCCCGCGCAGGTTGGAGCCGAGCTGGGCGGCCAGGCGAATGCGTTGCGCCTCTCCACCGGACAGGGTGGGGGCGGCGCGGTCCAGGGTGAGGTAACCGAGTCCCACCTCGCGGAGAAATTCCAGGCGTGAGACGATCTCGCGAATCAGGTCCCGGCCAATGGCCTTTTGCCGGGTGTCGAGTGGCAGTTGCTTGAAGATGTCGATCGCTTCGCTCACCGGCACCGCAGTGTAGTCGGCGATGTTCCAGTCGTGGAAGTAGACCGAAAGGGCCTCATCGTTGAGTCGGGCGCCTGCGCAGGATGGGCAGGTTTCCGGTTGTTGATCCTGTTCCAGCCATTCCCCCTCTTCACCGCTCTGTTCGGCATCGAAACCGGGTAGTACGGTGCCTGTACCATAACAGTTGGGACACCAGCCGTGACGTGAGTTGTAGGAGAAGAGCCTCGGGTCGGGCTCTTCGAAACCACGCCCGCAACTCGGGCAGGTAAGGTGGGTGGAGAAGTGCTGCTCCTCCCCCCAGTCACCGCCACGTTTAACCAGCGCCACCCGGACCGTGCCCTTGCCATGATCAAGGGCCTCGTCGAGTCGTTCCCGCAGTTCGGCGGTCTGTTCCGGGCTGACCCGCAGTTCCCCCAGGGGCAGATCGATGTTGTGTTCCTGGTAGCGGTCGAGCTGGGGCCAGGTGTCGGTAGGCAGGGGTTCGCCGTCCACCCGCAGGATCGGATACCCCTTGCGCACGGCCCACTGGGCCAGCTCCCGGTAGATGCCCTTGCGGTTGATCACCAGTGGTGCCAGCAGGCAGATCTTTCGCTCCCGGTAGTGCTGCATCAGGTGATTGAGAATGGCCTCCCGGGACTGGGGCTCGATGGGGACTTCGCATTCGGGGCAGTACTGTATACCCAGTTTGACGAACAGCAGACGCAGGAAATGGTGGATCTCGGTGAGGGTGCCGACGGTACTCTTATGGCCGCCCCGGCTGGTGCGCTGTTCGATGGCGACGGTGGGTGGGATACCGAACACCGCATCCACGTCCGGGCGCGAGGCGGGTTGGACGAACTGGCGCGCGTAGGCGTTGAGGGACTCCAGGTAGCGCCGCTGGCCTTCGTTGAAGAGAATGTCGAAGGCAATGGTCGACTTGCCGGAACCCGAGACGCCGGTGATGACGGTGAACTTCTCCCGGGGGACCGCCAGGGTGACGTTTTTCAGATTGTGTTCCCGGGCGTGGAGGATATCGATGGCCGGGTATTTCACAGTAACATGCTGAGAGACCGGAGCACCCGCGCCTTGACCCAGAGCCTGCAACACCGAGCGGTAGTCGCGCAGGGCCTCTCCGGTATGGCTGGAGGGGTGTTTGGCGACCACCTCCGGGGTGCCTTCGCAGATCAGTTCACCGCCCCGGTCGCCCCCCTCGGGGCCCAGGTCGATCAGCCAGTCGCTGGCGGCGATGACGTCCAGGTTGTGCTCGATCACCAGCAGAGAGTGTCCCTTGAGCAGCAGCCGGCGCAGCGCCTTGAGCAGTACCGCGATATCGGCGAAGTGCAGGCCGGTGGTCGGCTCGTCAAGAAGGAACAGCAGTCTGTCCCCGGATTGCTTTCGCTGGCTGCTTTTGGCCAGATAGCCCGCCAGCTTGAGTCGCTGGGCTTCCCCGCCGGACAGTGTCGGCACCGGCTGGCCCAGGCGCAGGTAACTCAAGCCCACGGCCTGCAGGGGTTCGAGCGCCTTGTGAATGTCCCGTTGATCACAGAAGAAGTTCAACGCTTCAGTGACGGTCAGTTCCAGGATGTCGGCTACCGATTTACCGCCTATCCGTACCTCCAGCACCTCGTTCCGATAGCGTTTGCCGTTGCACTCGGGGCAGCGCAGGTAGACATCCGAGAGAAACTGCATCTCCACATGTTCGAAGCCGCTGCCGTTGCATACCGGACAGCGGCCATTACCCGAGTTGAAGCTGAAGGTGCCGGCGGTGTAGCCCCGCTCCCGGGAGAGGCGCTGGGCGGCCAGCTGTTTACGGATCCCGTCCCAGGCGCCCACATAACTGACCGGGTTAGAGCGGGAACTCTTGCCGATTGGGGCCTGGTCCAGCATCACCACACCGTCGATGTGCTCGTGTCCCTCGATTCCCTGATGCGCGCCGGGGATCTCTTCGGGACGCCCCTTGAGTTTTGCCAGGGCGTTGAACAGGATGTCCTGCACCAGAGTCGACTTACCAGAACCCGACACACCGGTGAGGGTGACCAGCCGGTTGAGGGGGATGTGTACATCGATCCCCTTCAGATTGTGTTCCGCCGCACCGAAGACACTGAGATAGCCGTCCCGATCATCCGGGAGGTCTGGTTCATAGGCGTCGGCGACCTTCCGCTCACCCTTGAGAAACTGTCCAGTCAGGGAGTTGCGGTTCCGCAGCAGCTGTTTCGGCGTGCCATAGAAGACGATTTCTCCACCTCGTTCCCCGGGACCCGGGCCGATATCGAGGATTCGATCGGCGGCGAGCATGATCTGTGGATCGTGCTCCACTACCAGCAGGGAGTTGCCGGCGTCGCGCAGGCGGGTCAGTACCCCGTTGATGCGCGCGATGTCCCTCGGATGCAGACCGATACTCGGCTCATCAAGTACGAACAGGGTGTTGACCAGAGAGGTACCCAGGGCGGTGGTGAGGTTGATACGCTGAACCTCGCCGCCGGAGAGGGTGCGAGATTGGCGGTCGAGGGTCAGGTATCCCAGCCCCACATCCAACAGGTAGTTGAGGCGCGAACGGATTTCGTCGAGCAGCAGGTCAAATTCGGTGTGTGCGGATTTTCCCGGTTTCTGTTTTGTATCAGCAGGGTGCGAGTCGGGATGACTCGGTTTGTTTGAGCGTTCATCACGGAATAGCGTATCGAAGAACCGCTGTGCCCGCTCCAACGGCAATTGCATCAGGTCGTGAATGTTGAGTCCCGGCAGGTCGCGAAACACCGTATCGGACATGGCGATAGCGTCATGACGAAAGCGCAGTTCTGGGGCGAGCACAGCATCCGCTTCACGCTTGCTGCCAAGGCGGAAGTCTAAGGCCTCATTCTTGAGACGTGCCCCGTGACAGGCGGGACAGACGTCATAGCTGCGGTATTTCGAGAGCATCACCCGGATATGCATCTTGTAGGCCTTGCTTTCGAGAAACTCGAAATACTCGCGCACGCCGTACCAGGTCTTACCGTCCCAGCTGCCGTCGCCCTCTATCACCCAGTTACGGGTGGCCGGATCCAGCTCCCGCCAGGGGGTTTCCAAGTCCATGCCGCGTTTGCGCCCATAACGCATCAGATCCTCCTGACACTCCATGGAGTAGCCGCTGCGAAATGGCTTGATGGCGCCGTCGCTGAGGGACAATGAATCGTCAGGGATCACCAGGTTCCAGTCGATACCGATGGTGCGGCCAAAGCCCCGGCAACTTTCACAGGCACCGAGCGCGGAGTTGAAGGAGAAGATGTTCGGCTGGGGTTCCCGGTAGTCGATGTCACAGTGGGCGCAGTGCAGGCCGCTGGAGAATTTCCAGGGCTCGCCTGCTTCCCGATTCTCGTTCAAGGGGTAAACAGCGCATTGTCCATGCCCCTTTTCCAAGGCGATCTCAAGCGCCTCTACCAGACGTCCTCGGTTATCCTCCGTCAGGCGCAGCCGGTCCTGCACCACTTCAATGCGGTTGTCTTGCTCGCTGTGCACCCGGGTGTATCCCTGCTGATCCAGTATCTGGCGAATCTCCTCCTTACTGTAGTTGTGGGGTACCTCGATGGCGAAGGTGATGACCACCCGGGGAGCGCGGTCACCGGCGGAGTGCATCAGTTGCTTGAAAATACCCTCCGGGGTGTCACGCTCCACCGGCCGGCCGCAACCGTGGCAGAACAGGGTGGCGGCGCGAGCGAACAGCAGCTTCAAATGGTCGTTCAATTCGGTCATGGTGCCCACGGTGGAGCGGGATGTCCTGACCGGGTTGGTCTGATCGATGGCGATGCTGGGAGGGATGCCCTCGATACGCTCCACCTGAGGACGGTCCATACGGTCGAGGAACTGGCGGGCGTAGGGAGAGAAGGTCTCCACGTAGCGGCGCTGACCCTCTGCATAGACTGTGTCGAAGGCCAGCGAGGATTTGCCGGACCCGGACACGCCGGTGACAACGATCAACTCATTGAGCGGAAGCGACAGGTCGAGGTTCTTGAGATTGTTCTGCCGGGCACCCGCAATCTTGATGGAGTCATCACTCATCATTGCACCATTGAGAAGAAGCAAACCGGCATTGTCGGAAATCCAATCCTGTGCATCAAGCGATGAATTTTAGGTATTTCTGCCCCGCTGTCCGGGGGGCGTTTCAGCATTTCGGGGCATCGTTGGAATGAACGTCAGGATTGTCAGGGCGAACCTGCGAGCCACGCCTTGATCTGGCGTAGTGGGGCGGCTTTGAATGGTACAGAATCTGTGACGGGGTACACTAGTATGAAGCACCACACTAGTTTCTCATGGCGCACCCAGGGTGATTTAACGGTGAAGAGGTGGACCGTTAACAGTAGCCGGTTCGAAAAAAAGTGTTGATACTTCGATCCTTCAGGCTACAGGGCATTTCATGACTTTGGTTCCGGCAATCAGATCATGCACACAGCGCCGATCTTTACGGAAAATGAAAAGGAGATCGATCAAACTGAAGATGGATCCCAGAATAGGTATCTGGGGTATCAATAACATGGGCAGATAACGTTTGAGCAGAATAGGTACCGCATTGATCTTGTGATCATCAACCCCAACGATACGGATGTTCAAAAGTTTTTTGCCGATGGTCTGGCCATTTTTGTTCAAAAAGTAGTAGTGCACCAACACGAAGGCGACATATCCATAAACTACTATGCCAATCACCATGGGGATCGGCAGCATTTGACCGTGAATCAGGGATTCCCAGGCACCGGTACCAATCCATAAAGGGATAGCAACGATTATACCCACGAGGCCATCAACTAACGCGGCGAGAAAACGGGTGCCGCGGTTCGCAAGTTCACTCTCTTGCGAAGAGGGCGTATCGGCTTGAGAAAAGCCGGACTCTGGGGTCTGGTAAGGGTTTGTCATTCTGTAAGTTCCTTATACGGGCCGGCCTATACCCCATCTTCCATGAAACGGCTACACGGCACATCGAGAGATAGGGTGATGCGCTATTGATTTTGTGCAACAAGGGTAATGATAACCTTATTGACTATTCGCGACTATACGTTTCATCGAGAATCACGAGAGATGTTTGGTCAGACTGTCGGTTATTTTGACAAATCACTATTTGGATAACAATCAACTGTTTGATATTTTTCGAAAAGAAAAAATGGTACAAAAAATGCTATGAGTTAAGCTCTACAAGGTAGTAACAGGAAGAAATTATTCATGAAGAACACAATTAAAATTGCAGGAATTTCAACACTCTTGTTGTCCGCGTGGGGTACGCAACTCGAAGCTACACCGCTTTACTACACCGTGTCGGGGGATATCAGTGCCAATGGTATCCATGATAATGCGGGCATCATGCAAGAGATGGGATTATCGGTCGGAGATAATGTCTCATATACCCTTCTGATTGATCCCTATGATGGAGACCATCCTCATCCGTGGGAGGGGAATAGTACCAATCATTTTCGCGTCGAACTCGTCTCGGGATCCGTGTTCGGAGTTCGCGACATTACTCCGGCTTATCCCGATGCGCCCTGGGGCGGTTCCGGAGTAACCTGGGTCACGAACGCGACGAATCAACATTATGAAGGCGAAGCCTTTTATGGAGAAAACCGGATCAGCGGTTATGCACCTGACGGCGCAGTCAGAATTGAAAACTATTCTGACTATTTCGAAACGGGACGTTTGGAACAATTGCTGCCGGGTGACTCGATTGGTGGCGTCAATACCATTTGGCTATATGGCGAGGATGGCAGCTATTCCACTTTTCAGCAATCCGGTATGGTTATCGATTCCGTATCACAGGTAGCTACCACCAGCTCAGTACCCGAACCCGGGGTGTTGTGGTTGTTCAGCTTGGGATTGTTTGGCATTGGAACCAGCCGCTTGAGAAAAAAACAGTCTGCCACAGTTGACCATCTTGTATTTCGGGATGGTGAAGTGACTGCGTAAGTATTAACCACTGAGTTAGTATGCCGTGGCTGTGCCGGGGGATACTAACTCAGTGCAAACCTGAATGTGTCACGGGAGGATAACCGCCCAGCGACTCGTTGAATGAGGTTTTAGTCTTGGTGTGGCTTTTCAGCCAGGGCGAGAAGATAGCCGTTATTATCGCGAATCCAGAGTTCGCGCATTCCATAGAAGGTCGTGTGGTCCGGTAACACGGTTTCAATTCCGTTG
>JARRNW010000117.1:0-8695 GCA_037384565.1 Candidatus Thiodiazotropha sp. | reverse complement strand
TCGGGCCATAGCCACTCCTTCTTCAGGTCGGCATAAGAGCGTTTTGCGGTGAGTTCGTTGTTGCTTTCCGCGCGGTCAAAGGCGGAGATGAATTTCCAGGTATCGCGATCGTCCGCATAATCGGTGGAATATCCGGCATGGTATTGATTCCCCTGGGTATTGCCCGACGTTCCGCTGGCGCCGAGCTCTACCTGGTGATGCCAGGCGGGCGGTGCTTCCTCGACATCCTCGGCCTGTGCCGGGTTTGACATCACCAACGCGGCTAACAATGTTAGAGTAGAAGACGTTTTACTTGCTTGCATGGTTTATAAATCAGGGGTTGCCAAGAGGGTATGGCTCGAGAGGATAACGTAAATGCGATCGAATTGGTTGAGGCTGTTGAGCACGGTGGGAGGCAGCCCACAGGACTGACCCGTCAATTCCTGTTGGGTACGGCTCTGTGCTGGTCATTGTTCCAACTCTGGGTCGCCTCGCCACTGCCTTTCGCCTTGGGTGTCGGGGTGTTCAACAACACCGAGGTGCGATCGATACATCTGGCCTTTGCGGTGTTTCTCGCCTATCTGAGTTTCCCGTTCCGGCATCAGGTCACGAGCCGGATACCCCTGGCCGATCAGTTACTGGCGGTGGCCGCCGCCTTCTGTGCCGCCTATCTCTATCTGTTCTACGAGGGGCTGGCAGAACGGGCCGGTGCACCGACCGACTGGGATGTCCGGGTGGCGGTGGTGGGGGTACTGTTACTGCTCGAGGCGACCCGCAGGGCCTTGGGCTGGCCATTGACCCTGATCGCCCTGACCTTTCTGGCCTATACCTTCGCCGGTCCCTGGTTGCCGGACCTGCTGGCCCACAAGGGCGCCTCCCTGAGCCGGGTGGCCTCCCATCAATGGCTCTCCACCGAAGGGGTGTTCGGGGTGGCGGTTGGGGTATCCGCCGGATTCGTATTTCTGTTCGTGCTGTTCGGTAGCCTGTTGGAGCAGGCGGGGGGTGGGCACTATTTTATTCGCGTGGCCTATGCCCTGGTGGGGCACCGGCGGGGCGGCCCGGCCAAGGCGGCGGTATTGGCCTCCGGGCTCACCGGGATGGTTTCCGGCTCTTCCATCGCCAATGTGGTGACCACCGGAACCTTCACCATTCCGCTGATGAAACGGCTTGGATTCAGCGCCGAGAAGGCGGGCGCCATCGAGGTGGCCGCTTCCACCAACGGTCAGATCATGCCTCCGGTGATGGGGGCCGCCGCGTTTCTCATGGTAGAGTACCTGAACATCACCTACCTGGAGGTTTTGAAACACGCCTTCCTGCCAGCGGTTCTGAGTTATATCGCGTTGCTCTACCTGGTCCACCTGGAAGCGGTGAAGGCGGGCATGCCGGTATCCGCCCGGGCCACGCCCTCACCCCTCACCCGGCGCCTGCTGGGCTGGGGGCTCAGTCTATCCGGTACGGTGCTGTTCTTTCTCCTCGCCTATGCCCTGATTGCTCTGATCGAACGCAGCTTTGGCAGCTATGCCTTCGCTGGCAGCAGTGTCCTGATCCTGGGGTTGTATGTGGCGCTCATCGCTTGTGAGGTGCGCTGTGCCCTGTACAACGGGGAAAACGAGGATCTGCAAGCCCTGCGCCTGGGCCCGGCGTTGCTGGGGGGACTGCATTACCTGCTGCCGATTCTGGTGCTGGTCTGGTGCCTGATGCTGTTGCGGCTCTCGCCGGCGACTGCGGTGTTCTATGCCATCTGTCTGATGATGGTGATTCAGCTCACCCAGGAGGCCCTGCGGGGACTGTTTCGCAAGCAGGGTATGTGTGCGGGATTGAAGCGGGGATTTCAATCCCTGGTCCTGGGGTTGGAAAACGGTGCCCGGAACATGATCGGTATCGGTGTGGCGACCGCCACTGCGGGGATCGTGGTAGGCACCGTCAGCCTGACTGGAATCGGCCAGGTGCTGGGAGAACTGGTGGAAACCCTGTCGCTGGGTTCGGTATTGCTGATGCTGCTGCTCACCGCGTTGATCTGCATGGTCCTGGGCATGGGTTTGCCCACCACCGCCAACTACATCGTGGTGTCGACCCTGATGGCGCCGGTCATCGTGCAGTTGTCGGCGGCCCAGGGGCTGGATATCCCCCTGGTGGCGGTGCATCTGTTCGTCTTCTATTTCGGTATCCTCGCCGATGACACCCCCCCGGTGGGACTGGCGGCCTATGCGGCGGCGGGGATCTCCGGTGGGGACCCCATCGGCACCGGCCTGCGCTCCTTCTACTACGATATCCGCACCGCGATCCTGCCCTTCATGTTTGTGTTCAACACCCAACTTCTGATGATCGGTGTCGACGGGTTCTGGGATTTCATTGGGATCGTGTTGCAGGGTCTGGCGGCGATGCTGTTGTTCGTGGCCGCAACCCAGGGTTGGCTGCTGGTGCGTAACCGCTGGTGGGAAACCCTTGTGCTGCTGCTCCTGGTGTTCTCCTTCTTTCGTCCCGATTTCTGGCAGGCCCAGTGCTTTCCCCCCTACGAACGACATGCCGCGGGGGATCTGCCCACCTATCTGGAAGGGGTAAAGCCGGGTGAGCGGCTGAGACTGGAGGTCGAAGTGGAGGACGATACCGGTGGGTTGCGAATGCGGGATGTGGTGCTGCAGCTACCACTGATCGCGGAATCCGATCCGATGGCTGCCCTGGGCTTTATTACCGAGGCGGAAGACGATAGTCTTCGGGTACTTGATGTGGGATTCATGAGTCCTGCCGAAGCGGCGGGTCTCGAACCGGGGTATACCCGCCGCATCAGCGCATTTTATCTGCGCAAAACGCAACCGGATGAACGCTGGTTTCTTGCGTTTCCTGTACTCCTGCTGGGGCTGCTCCTGATCGGGCAGCGGCGGCGTCAAACACAAAGTGATGGGGATTTACCATGAGATGGGTAATTTTACTCTGTACCTTGCTCCTGGAGAGCGGTAGTCTCGCGGCTGCTCAGGCAACGGATGGGGCGTCACCGATCCGGATTTTTACCTCGGGTGAAAGCTACGAGGATGTGGTCGAGAACATTCGCATGGCCATCGTGGAGCGGGGTCTGCTGGTCAGCGGAGCCCTGCATATCAGTGATATGTTGAACCGCACCGGTCCGGACCTGGGTTTCAAGCCGGTCTTCAGTAAAGCGGAGTCGGTGGAGTTTTGCAGCGCTTTGATGTCCCATAAAATGGCTCAGGCCGCCCCGGAAAACGTGGTGACCTGTCCCTTCACCATTTCGGTGTATGTCAAGGTGGATGAACCGGATCAGGTCTATGTCGCCTATCGTCGCCCACACCTCCACGGTGAAGGTGATCAGGCCTACGAGGCGATTGTCAGGATGATGGAAGGGATAATACAGGACTCGATCTGAGACAAGTCAGGGTGATAGGATGGGTATCTAGGCTGCGGATTCTCCTCTGCTTTCACTAGGTTGTCGTGAGCAAACACACGTCGGCTGGCGTGTATCAATTCAATGACCTGGTTAGTAAGTATCCTGTTTTAACTCAAGAATTGATAACCTTTGCCGCCCAAGGGTTAATGGGGGCCGTCCATGTCAGTGTAAAGCGACGAATTAGGCTGACATGTTTTGGGAATTATTGGGAGATTTTGCGGAATGTCTGAGGGATACAAGGTTATCTTCACAGGAGAACTCAAGCCGAATACCGATCAGGAGCGGCTTATCTCCCTGTTCAGCGAGAAATTCAACCTGGGAGCTGAGAAGGCTCAGAAACTGATCCAGGGCGGCCGGCCGTTGGCCCTGAAGAAGGGATTGGATCTGGAGAAGGCTGAAAAATACGCGGAGGCTCTGGATAAGCTCGGTATGATCATGGAGCTCGATCCCAAACCCCAGCCACCGCAACCCAGTTTTCCATCCGAACTCGCCCTGGAAGATATCTACAGTGGTGGGGACGACGATACCACCGAGGTGCTCGAACCCAGTACCATGGAGAAATGCCCCAAGTGTGGTTCCACCCAGATGGAGATGGGTATCTGTCAATCCTGCGGCATCGTCGCCAGCAAGTATATTGCCGCCCAGGTGCGTAGCTCTTCCCAAACGGAAGCGCCACATGAGGAACCGGACACAGAGGTCGTCGACAATCCCTATTCACCGCCGGATGCGGACCTCGAAGAGCCTCTCGAAGGAGAAATGGTGGGGCCCCGTTCGGTATCCATCGGCCGTCCCTTTGCCTGGATCGCCGGTGGCTGGACCCTGTTCAAGGAGTCGCCCGTGGCCTGGATTCTGGCGCTGGTGATCTGGGTCGGTCTCACTTTCGGCATTTCACTGATACCTTTGGCGGGCGCCATCGCGGTCAACCTCATCGCACCCACCCTGATCGCCGGATTCATGATCGGTTGCCGGGAACACGAGGAGGGTGGTCAGTTCTCGGTCGGTCATCTGTTCGCCGGTTTCAGCCAGAATACCGGTCAGACCATCCTCATCGGGTTGTTCTACATGATCACCATGCTGGTCATTTCATTCGGCATGATGGCATTGCTCTTCGGTAGCATGAGTGCCGGGATGATGGGGGGAGAGATTGATCCGGAGGCGATGAATTCGATGATGTTCTCCACCTCCACCTTCGTTGGGATGGGTATTGCCTTTGTGCTCTTCATCCTGGTCTTTTTCGCCTACCTGTTCGCCCCCGCCCTGGCGGGACTCGAAAGCCTCAGCGCCTGGGAATCGATGAAGCTGAGTTTTATCGGCTCGATGAAAAACATCCTGCCGCTGATCTTCTACGGTATCCTCTCAAGCCTGTTGATGTTCCTCGGAGCCATTCCGCTGGGCTTGGGGCTGCTGATCGTGATTCCGGTGCTGATCGGAGCCATGTATACGGCCTTCAAGGATATCTACTATCGCTGACGGATTGTGTACCACATGAAGGAAGGGAATCCTGTTTCATCCCTCGATACCCGGCACCGTTATGAGATTCCGGAGGGGGTCGTACTGCAGTTTCGGGTGGCCGGACCTATCGTGCGGGCTTGTGCCTGGGCCATCGATCTTGCCTGGCGCAGCCTGCTCTATATCGCCCTTGGATCAGTGACCATCTACCTGGGTGGACTTGGCCAGGGGATGACCCTGATCGGGGTGTTCCTGATCGAGTGGTTCTACCCCGTGATATTTGAGATCCGCAGCGGCGCCACCCCGGGCAAGCGATCCATGGGATTGGTGGTGATCCAGGACCAGGGCCTCCCGGTGACTCCCAGCGCCTCGGTGATCCGCAATCTGTTGCGCAGCGCGGACTTCCTGCCCTTTTTCTACGCCACGGGAGTGGTCGCCATGCTCTGCAACCGGCGTTTTCAGCGTCTGGGCGACCTGGCGGCGGGCACCCTGGTGGTCTATCGGGACGAACCCTGGGCATTCAGCGAACCGCCGCCGGCACAACCCATGAAACCCCCCGTGAGCCTGAGTGAGGAGGAGCAGTGGTTGCTACTGGCCTTCGCGGAACGCAGCGACTCCCTGACCCGGGAGCGCCGGGAGGAGCTGGCCGAGCTGGTGGCTCCTCTGACCGGTCGGCGGGGTGAAATGGGCGTCAAGGCACTGTACGCTTACGCCCATTGGGTGCTCAAGGGACGTTGATGAAGCAGCAGCAATTTGAAATGACCTACCAGCCGCTGTGGGACGAGATCACTGCCCTGATGGACGATCTCGGCCGGAAGCGACGTGAACGCAACCTCGACATCGAGCAGCACCTGCGATTTCCCGCGCTCTACCGGGAGCTGTGCAGCCACTATGCCCTGGCCCGCAGCCGCGGCTTCAGTCCGGCCCGAGTGGAACAGCTGCATGCCCTGGTAATGCGCGGACATCCCCTGTTGTACCGGGTTTCCGGGGCCTGGCGCTGGCGGGTTCTGCATTTCATATTCGCTGGTTTCCCCCGCGCCCTGCGTCGTCAGGCCCGCTATTTCTGGGTGGCCCTGGCCGCCTTCCTGCTGCCGGCGCTGCTCAGCGGTTTGGGCACCTATTACAGCGAGGATCTGGTCTACAGCCTCATGAGTCGCGCCACGGTGGCGCAGATGGAGGAGAGCTACGATCCCGCCAACGCTCGCCCCGGGGTCTCCCGGGAGCGCTCCTCGGACACCGACTTCATGATGTTCGGCTACTACATCCAGAACAACATCGGGATCGGTTTCCGCACCTTCGCCCTGGGTCTGCTCTATGGAGTGGGGAGCCTGTTTCTGCTGCTCTACAACGGGTTGGTCATCGGCGGTGTGGCGGGGCATCTGAGTCGGCTCGAATACTACGACACCTTCTGGCCCTTCGTCTCGGGGCACGGCGCATTCGAATTGACCGCCATCGTGATCTGTGGCGCGGCGGGACTGATGCTGGGGCACGCCCTGATCGCTCCGGGACAGATGAGCCGGGTGCAGGCGCTGAAGCAGCGCGCCCATGAGGCATTACCCCTGGTCATGGGCGCCGCGCTGATGCTGCTGGTGGCGGCCTTCATAGAAGCCTTCTGGTCCTCCTCGGATCTTCCGCCCGCCACCAAATACAGCGTTGCGGGCCTGTTGTGGACACTGGTGATTCTCTACCTCAGTTTCAGCGGACGGGGGGATCGTGGAACTCGATAGGATCGCCATCAAGCTGCGTCCCCGCAACAGCTGGGAGGGCATCGACCTGGGTTTCGCCATGGCCCAGTCCTGGTTCCGGCCGCTGTGGCTGCTGTGGTTGGGCAGCGCCCTGCCGGTGATGCTGGTACTCACCCTGCTACCCCTACCCCTATGGCTGAGCGGGATGCTGTTGTGGTGGCTGAAGCCGGTCTACGAGCCCCCCTTGCTCTACTGGCTGAGCCGCCGGGTGTTCTCGGAGGAACTGAGTCTCAAGGCGGTGTTCAAGTCCTGGCGGCGGATCGTGCTGCCCCAGTTATTCGCCGCCCTGACCTGGCGGCGCTTCATCGCCTCCCGCTCGTTTCTCATGCCGGTGGTGGTGCTGGAGGGGCTGAAGGGCAAACGCCGGGCCGAGCGGATCCGGGTCCTGAGCCGCTCCAACCAGGCCGCTTTCTGGCTCACTGTGGTGGGTATCCACATCGAGACCATCCTGGAGTTCGGCGTGCTGATTTTGATCTGGTCCCTGATCCCCGAGGATCTGCTGTGGACCGATTGGCACACCTACCTGTTTGAACCCGATCTGGCCACCGAGTGGTTACAGCACTTCGTCGCCACCCTGGTGATGTCCCTGTTCGCCCCCTTCTATGTGGCCGGCGGATTCGCCCTCTACCTGACCCGCCGCAGCCAGCTCGAGGCCTGGGATCTGGAACTGGGGCTGAGGCGCATGGCGGGCCGGCAACGGGGTACCCGGGGGGTGGCCGCGGGAGTGGGGTTGATTCTGGGTGCCTGGTTGGTACTGGGGACGGTCCCTGAGGAAGCGGTGGCGGACCAGTGGGGCTGCACCGGTCAACTGAGCCTGGCCGAAGCAACGCAATCACAGGACCAACCCGAAGCGCCAGACGGGGATGACTCGGGAGGTTCGCAGTGCACGCCTCGTTCGGAGCTGGTGCCGATCGTGGAATCTGCGGGTCGATTACCGGGATACGGCCTCTCCATGGACGATCAGGCGGTCCATGAGAACATCGACGCGGTGCTGGCCGAACCAGTGTTCGGTCACACCGAGACGGTCTACTACTGGAAACGGAAGAAGGATAGTGAAACGGATGATGATGAACCGGACGAAGGGGATCCTGCCTGGTTAAAACTCCTGGCAATGGCGGTCGAGCTGCTGATGTGGCTGGGTCTGGGCGGTTTGATTGCCTACCTGATCTATTGGTTGGCGAATAACAGTGGCTGGCTGAAAGGTTCGTCTCGTCGGGACAAACCGCTACGGCCCCTACCGAGCCAACTGGCGGGAATGGATCTTCGTCAGGAGAGTCTGCCCGATGATCCGGCCCAGGTGGCCCGAAAACGGGTCGAGGAGGGCGACTACCGGTCCGCGCTCGGGTTGCTCTACCGGGCGGCCCTGTCCCGTCTGGTGCATGCGTATCAACTGGAGATTCATGAGGGCGATACCGAGGGCTCCTGTCTGGCCCGCACCCGGGAGCTGACCCAGCCGGGGATGCAAGACTACTTCGCCGATCTTACCCGTCACTGGGTACGCCTCGCCTATGATCATCAGGCGCCGGATCAGGCCCGGGCTCTGGCCCTGTGCGAGGACTGGCGCCGACAGTTCGGGGAGTCCCGGGATGCATAGCCGAACCAATGTGATCGCTCTGGTGGTGCTGGTCGCCCTGCTGATGGGGCTGGGTGTCTATTGGTTTTTAGAGAACTTTGAACGCCAGACCAAAGAGGTCCAGTATGGCGCGGAACGGGAGGCTCGGGAGAACCCCCTACTTGCCGCCGAGATGTTTCTCAAACGTCAGGGGTTGACCGTGCAGAGCCTGCCGGGGCGGGACCTGCTGGCGAAGCTTCCCGAATCTCAGGGGCTGATCCTGATCCGCGACCTGGGACCCTCGTTCAACCAAAGCCAACGCACCGCACTACTGGACTGGGTGGCCCAGGGTGGCTACCTGGTGGCGAGCCCTGGCAATGACTGGGTGGATGGGGAGCCCCATACCCTGATGGAGACCTTCTCGGTCACTCTGCGCCAGGATGACGACTACGAATCCGACAGCGTGGCCTGGGTCGAACTGCCGGGTCGGGAGCAACCTTTCCAAATCGCATTCGACAATACCCGCTGGTTTGAAATCACCCAACCCGACAACGACGCACAGTTACTCAG
>JARRNW010000116.1:0-8707 GCA_037384565.1 Candidatus Thiodiazotropha sp. | reverse complement strand
TTGAACGTATGGGAATGGAAAAACTAAAAGTCGGTCAGAATGAGGTAGGGCCGTTCCATTTCGACATCTCTTTTAAACACCTGCATGGAAGAACGTTTGCGGAATTCAGTCAGGCGCTCGTGGGGCTTAATGCGGAACTGAGCAAATTAGCGGATGAACAGTCCGCCTTTGATGAATCGCTGATGCCGGTCATCAAGACGCATGGACAGCGTCTGTTGGACCATAATCCGGAAATTCACATTGATCGTGTCAGCTTTGCAACCGGGGATGGCGAGGCCCTGTTGACTGGCCAGATCAGGATAGATGCACTGAATATCGATGCGGCAATGGAAAATCCCTTCCTGGTACTCCCCAGTCTGGTCGCCAGTGGTGAGTTCTCGCTTGATGAAAATATGGTTCTCGAGTTGCTGCGTAACCCGCCGCAAAGTGAACTATTGGGCAATACCGATGAGGAATCGGCCGCGCAAATGGCGGCCAATGCTCAGATGATGGCTGCTCAGTTTCAGCAGCAGGTTGCGATGTTTACCGATATGGGATACATCACCCGTGAAGGAAGTCTGCTCAAAACCCAGGTGAGTTTCGAGGCGGGACAATTGTTGGTGAACGGAAAGCCCTTCATGCCCATGGCTCAGCCGGACTCCATGGAGGGTGAGTCGGACGAAATGCAAGCCGATCCTTCGCTGATGGAGGATGATGCCGTCTCCATGGAGGTTGATCCTGCACTTATCGAGGAGCCGGCGGCGGGTATGGAAGCTGAGGCGAATCTTCAATAACGGCAGCACGCGAGCCACCGGTTCTGAGAGAATTACTCAGGATCGTCGTTTTGTGAAGTCCTGTATGCGTTCCCACGCTCTGCGTGGGAATGCATACGACAACATCACCATGCTCCCACTCGTGGTTTCCAGGCTCTGCGTGGATTCGCCCCCAGGGCGGGGGGGTCAGGAGACTTGATCGGCCCGCCAGTTTAACGCCTCGGCCTTGGCCCGGGCCTGGGCGGGTACGTCACTGGCAATGAAGTGACGGTGCAGGATCTGTACCCCGAGCAGGTGGTTGATCAGGGCATCAAGCCGGTTCTGGGTGGCGGCGGTGAGGGTCTTGTCTTCGTGCTGGGCGAACAGGGCGTTTACCCCCTCCACGGACAGGACTCCGGCCTCCTGGATGCGCTCCGGGCTGAGATACTCGTCGGCCAGGGCACGCATGGCCGCCCACTTGTGGGGATCGGTGTGGGCGGGCGGTGCCATGAAGGCGAATTTCTCCCGTTTGTAGAGGACTTCGGGCAGCAGGCCCTTCATGGCTTCACGCAGAACATACTTTTCCGTGCGCCCTTTGATGCGCAGCGAAGGGGGCAGCTGAGTGGCGAGTTCCGCCAGATGGTGGTCGAGGAAGGGGGGGCGTGCCTCCATGGAGTTGGCCATGTCGACCCGGTCGCCGCCCCAGGTGAGGATCTGTCCTTCGAGCATGGTCTTGATCCAAACGTACTGGGCTTTGTCCAGGGGGTGGCGTCCCTTTAGCCGGTCGGCATCGAGCCGTTCGGCAATGGCTGCACCGGGATCGTAGTCACGAAGCTGGCTGCCCAGATCTCCGGCCAGCAGTCCGGGTACCCGCTCGGCACTGGCCAGCCAGGGTTGCAGGCAGCTGGGGGTGAACCCCACTCGGGATTCCAGGGCCGGATTACGGACCTCGTCCTCGGCCAGCATCGCGCCCTTGAACAGCTTGTTCTGTTCCGCGAGCAGTTGTTCCCACTCCCGGCGCTCTTCCGCGCTCAGGTGATCAAGTCCGTGCAGAAACATATCCCGGCGAAACGCGGGATAGCCGCCGAACAGTTCGTCGGAGCCCTCACCGGTCAACACCACCTTGTAGTTCACACCACGTACATGCCGGCTCATCAGCAGCTTGGCTACCCCCAGGGTGTTGTAGATGGTGCGCTCGGTGTGCCACAGGGTCTCCACGAAGTTGTCGTAGAGATGAGAGGCGTCGAGCATCATCACGTCCTGATCAGCGCCGGTACTGGCGGCCATCTCGGCGGCGATGGGGGATTCATCGTAGTCCTTGTTGTCGAAGCCGATGGTGAAGGCTTTGACCGGGTTTTGTCGCGCCGCTGCGGCCAGTCCCAGGATCGAGCAGGAGTCGATGCCCCCCGAGAGGTAGCAGCCCACCGGGACATCCGCCTCCAGACGCAGCTGCACCGCTTCGAGCAACTGGGCGCGGACCGCCTCGATCCATTCGGCTTCGTCATATTCCGCCGGGCGATCGGATTCCTGGGGAAAATCCATGTCCCAGTATTTGCGCTGGGTGATGTGCAGTCGGCCATCCTTGCGGCGTATGTCGAGCAGATGCCCAGGGGGCACCTGATGGATGTCAGCGAAAGTGGTGGTGCCGGGGACGATGGTCTGCATCAACTGGTGATAGACCCCCTGGGGATCGAACCGGCGCGGCACCTCGGGGTGGGCGAACAGCACCTTGAGTTCTGAGCCGAACACCAGGGCCTCTCCGGTATCGGTCCAGTAGAGGGGCTTGATGCCGAAACGGTCGCGGGCCAGGATCAGGCGCTCCTCTTCCCGGTCGTAAAGTGCGAAGGCGAATTCACCCCGCAGATGAGGCAACATGGCGTCCAGGCCGACCCGGGGGTAGAGATGTAGAATCAGCTCTGAGTCGCTCTTGGTCTGGAAGCGTGCGCCCTGGGCGGTGAGATCGGCGCGGATACGCTGATAGTCGTATAACTCACCGTTCTTGGTCAGCATCAGGCGGCCGTCACGGCTCTCGAAGGGTTGGCGTCCCCGGGTTTCGTCCAGATCGACGATGGAGAGCCGGGCATGGCTGAAGCCGATGCCGGGCATACGTCGGATGCCGAAGCCGTCTGGGCCGCGATGGTGTTGAATGGCGGCCATGGCCACCAGGGTTTCGGGATCGACCGGGCGATCCCGGTCGGCGTAGATGAATCCAGCAATGCCACACATAATTCGTTTCAGCTATAACTTTTGAGAATCGCAGACAGCAGCGCCATGCGAACGAAAACCGCGCCTCGAGCCTGGGCGAAGTACCAGTTGAAAGGGGTGTTATCGAGGCTGCGATCGAGCTCGCTGCCCCGGGCCAGGGGGTGCATCACCACCGCACCGGGTTTCAACGGTGAGTCGGCGTCGAGCCGGTAGGTCTTGCCGTAGGCCTCGTAGGTGCCGTCGACCCAGGCGATGGCGTTGAGGTAGACGATGTCCAGTTCGGGCAGAATCGCCAACATGTCTGAGGTGGTACGCAGTTTCAGACCGGCTTCGTTGAGCTCTTTAAACTGCCCCTCGTCAAAGGGTTCCGAATCCTCGCTGATGATCACCACCTCATCGATGCCCTGGGAAAAGTAGGCGAGAAACAGCAGCAGACTGCGGATGGTGCGCATCGCCTTGGGGACGCCGATGATGCCGATGCGAATTTTTTCAGAATCCTTGATCGGGTCCTCGGTCATCAGATGCGGAAAGGCCTTGAGGATGGTGTAGATGTCGGCCATCGCCTGGGTGGGGTGTTCGTCGATGCCGTTACCGGCATTGATGATTGGGATGCGCAGCGCCTCAAGCATTTCGTAGACCGCCCGGTCATCATTGTCGCGCAGCACCACCAGATCACCGTAGTGGTTGAGCATCTCCCCCACATCAAACAGCGATTCTCCCTTGGCGATCCCGGTGGTGGCCGGGTCGGTGATCGACATGATGTCGCCACCCAGGCGGTGCCAGGCGCTCTCGAAGGAGAGCCGGGTGCGGGTGCTGGGTTCGTAGAAGGCGGAGATGAGGATCTTACCGGTGAGGGGGCGGGTGATGCGCTGGGGCTCGGTTTCGTATTTCGCCGCGAGCCGGCTCAGCTGAACCAGTTGCGAGCGATTAAACTGACGAGCCGAGATCACCGGGCGGTGGGCCAGGTCCAGTAAGGGCACCAGATCCTCCGGAGTGGCCTCCATGAGGGCCCGGGGACACTCGAAGCCCTGGATATCCAGGGGTGTCTCTTCCAGGGGTTTGCTGAGTTGTGCGTCGAGGTGGTTCACCAGATCTTGCCTCCTTTTTTGTCGAGCACCCAGAGGATCAGTAGGATCAGGGGTGCGACGGCCACCATCAGAGTGGCCGTGACGATGAGAATCTTGAGGGCGGTGACGGAGATGATCATATTGCGTGTCTCCCTATCCGGCCGGGTCCGGGTTGAGTTGAGTCCATTCGAAGGGGCGTGGAGCCAGCCAGGTGGTGATCAGCACGATCGTCATGGAGATCGCGGCGGAAACCAGGGCGGCCACGTAGAAACCCACCAGAAAGTAGCTCGCCAGGCCGATACCGGTGCCCGCCAGCATCGCCAGGGTAGCCCCTTGGGGATTGATGCTGCGCCAGTAGAGTCCCGCGGCGACCGGCCAGATGGTGCTGGCGACGAAGGCTCCGGTGAAGTAGAGCAGTTCCGCCAGGGTGGTCAGTCTCGGCCAGCACAACAGCCAGGTCATCAGCCCCAGTCCGAGCACCACCCAGCGGGCGGCGCGGGCCAGTTCCTCCGAGTCGGCCTCTGGGCGGATGTGGCCTTTGTAGATATCGGTCAGGATCAGGTCGGAGGTAGCCGCCAGCAGGGAGTCGAGACTCGAGGCCAGGGCGGAGAAGATCACGATGAACACCAGGATGGCGCCCCCTTCGCCCAGCAGCTTGCCCGCTACCAGGGGGCCGACCATGTCCGCCGCCGGGATGTTGAGCTGTAGGGCGGGGACTGTCAGGGCGAGAAAGCCGGCGACGATGGGCACCGGTGCCCAGAAGATTCCGGCGATCAGGTAGGCCTTGAAGCCCACCCCCTCGCGAAATGCGAAGGCCCGGCTCCACCAGACATTGGAGTGGAAGATCTCGCCGATGCCGAACAGCAGGTTGTTGAACAGGAACATGATTGCTGCGGGGAACAATAGGTTAAGCAGCTCGGGACGTGTTTCGAGCACGCTGGCGTGCATCTCCTCCACGCCGACCCGGTTCAGGGCCAGGAAGGCGAGAATGACGACCCCGGTGAGGATGATCAGGGACTGCAGGAAATCGGTGCCGATGACCGCTCGTAATCCGCCCAGCAGGGTATAGATAACACAGACCCAGAGGATCACGCTCATCCCCAGATGGTAGTCGATGCCGGTCAGGGCGTTGATCACCACGCCGCCGGCCATGCCCAGACTGACCAGCCAGCCGAAGGCATAGAACAGGGAGATGCCGAGAAATACCCGCCAGGCGGTACGCCCGTAGCGCAGGCGGATGTAGTCGCCGCTGGTGAAACCGTTGGGCATGAGCGCGCGGATGCGTTTCGCCAACGGGGCGAACAGGATCAGGCCGACGGATCCGAGGGAGTAGCCCACCATCCCCCAGATGCCCATCTGCAGCGCCAGCTGAGGGGCGGCCATGGTGGTGTTGCTGGTGACCCAGGTGGCCATGGCGGTGGCGGTTCCCAGGGCCAGGCCGACCTTGCGCCCGGCGAGCATGAAACCCTCCAGGCCCGCGGCCCGGCGTCCGAGCCACCAGCCCAGGGCGATCCACAGGACGCTGAACAGGGCGAGAATCAGCCAGCCGATTCCCGCGTCCAGTATGGCGGTGTCGCCGGTCATAGAAACACCCCTTCGATCTCTGCCAGGGCCTCGTCGGTGGACATCAGCCGGGCGTAGCGGTCTTCCATGGTGGTGTAGGTGGCCTGCTGCAGTTCGGGGGTCACGGTGGCGATGGCGTCGGAGATCAGGGTGACGTAGAAGCCGAGATCACAGGCGTCCCGCACAGCGGTGCTGACACACTCGTTGGAGTAGACCCCGACGATGAACAGGCCGGTGATGCCCAGGTTGCGCAGCACATATTCCAGATTGGTGGAGGTGAACACCCCGGAGGCGGTCTTGTTGATGATGATCTCGTCTCCCTGGGGCGCGATCTGGGGCAGGAAGTCCGCCTCCTTGGAACCCGGGGGCGCGTGCAGATTGAGGCGCTTGTGCCCGGGGCCTCGATCCCGTCCGTCCTGGGTGAGGGATTGGATACGGGTATGGATCACCTCCAGGCGGTTGGCCCGGAAGGTCTCCTGGAGACGCCGCACGTTGGGTAGCACAAACGTTTGCAGGCGCTCGAAATAGTAATCCTGGGACTCCGGGGGAAGGCCGGACGACTCGGCGTCGGCGAACACCCCGTAACCCCGGGCGGCATCCAGGAACTGCAGATCGATGCACAACAGGGCGGTGTTGTGACGCTCCAGGGACTTGGTACGGCCCGCGGCCTCGGCGATGTGCTCCCGGTAGGTCTCTTGCAATGGGTCGATGTTGACGTAGGGATCGTCCCGGGATTTGTCTTTGGGGGCACTCATGGGGGTGTCTCTTTGGCCAGTTGATAGAGGGTATTCAGCAGTACATTGGCACCGGCGTTGATGTCCGACCAGGCGGTCCACTCCGCGGCGGAGTGGCTGCGTCCCGCCTTGCTGGGGACGAAGATCATGCCGGTGCGGGCGATGCGGGCGATCTGCTGGCTGTCGTGAGCGGCGCCGCTGGGGAGCCGTTCGGTGAGGTAGCCGAAATCCCGCGCGGTGGTCTCGGCGCGCTGCAGGATGCCGGCATCGCAGGTGACCGGGGTCAGGTCGCTCAGCACCTCGAAGTTGAACATCAGATCCCGGCGCCGGGCGATGGCGGACAGGGTGCGTCGGAAGGCGTCCCCGAGGTCATCCAGAACGCCGCTGTTCACGTCTCGAAACTCCAGGCTGAAGGTGGCTTCTCCGGGCACCACGTTGGCGGCCCCCGGCGACAGGTCGACCCGGCCGATGGTGGCGACGCTGGCTGGGCCGCCGTGCTCCTCGAGCACCCGGTCGATCTCACTGGAGAATTCAGCCAGTCCCTGGAAGGCATCCTGACGCATGCTCATCGGGGTTGTGCCCGCGTGATTGGCGATACCGGTCAGGCGCACCTCCCAACGGCGCAGTCCACAGATTCCTTCCACGATACCGATGGCCGCCCCGCAGGCGTCCAGTACCGGTCCCTGTTCGATATGCAGTTCGACAAAGGCGTGCAGGCTTTGGGGCGAGCGGGCCGCGGAGAGCGCGTCCATGGCGTCCAGGCCCTGGTCCGCCATGGCTTGGGTAAGGCTGTGACCGGCCAGATCCCGGGCGTTGAGGATCCACTCCGGCGAGAGTTGACCGCTGAGCGCCTGGGAGCCGAACATGCCGCCGAAGCGGCCCTCTTCGTCGGAAAAGGCCGCCATCTCCAGGGGGCGCTTCAGCGTCAGTCCCCGCTCCCGTATCACCCGCAGGGCCTCCAGGCCACAAAGCACCCCGAGGGCGCCGTCCAGGTGTCCTGCGCCGGGTACTGTGTCGATGTGTGAGCCGGTCATCACCGTGGCTTGACCATCGTCCCCGTCGAGCCGGCCGAACAGATTGGCGGCGCCATCCTGGTAGACGCTCAGGCCCGCATCGGCCATGCGGGATTTGAGCCACTCGCGGGCGGCGAGGTCTGCATCCGTGAAGGCCATCCGGTAGATGCCATGGTCCGCTGCGCGGCCGATTGCCGCGAGGGACTTGATGTCGGACTTCAGGCGTGGAAAGTCGACCTGTAACTCGGGTTCACTCATGGTCTGTTCCCTGACGCCGGTTGCCGATCAGGATCAATACGGTGGTGGCGAGGAAGACCAGGGCCCCGATGGTGAAGAAAAGACTCGCGCGCAACAGGGAGTGATGCGCGACCCTCAAGGTAACCGGTTCGCTCCAGGCTGAGGTACTGCCGTCCGGGTACACCTGGCGTCCCCGGTAGTGATATGCTCCATCGGGCAGCCCGGTGATCACGCTGGCCAGGTCGGTGCCCTGATAGAGGCTGCGGGGTTCGGCGAATCCGGGATTGTTGCTTTGTTGTATCTGCACAGAGGCTTCGCCTTCGAGGCTCCAGGATAGGCTTGCCTTGCCGTCGTTACTCAGCGGCGGGGTCAGGTGGAGCGCGAAGGGCGTTTGTGTTTCAGCCAGGACTGGCGCTGCCGGATAAAGCATCAGCAGGCAGATCAGCAGTTGGATGGAGCGATGGTGCATGAGCCGTTGGTCGTTGAGCGCTGTTCAGGCCTATCCGTGAATGAATGACACTCCGAATTGGGCCGGTAAATTGCTTAGTATACTAAAGAAATTAATTCCAAATATCACCCTTTGCCGATGGAAAAACCCCGCTATCCGTAATGATTTCAAAACTGAAATATTTAGAGGACTGATGAAAAGTGCCGGGTAATGCCCATCTTAGTGAGGAGATTCTGATCGCCCTGCGCCGGGTGATTCGTGCGATTGATCAACACTCCCGAAACCTGGTTCAGAGCCATGGCCTGACCGGCCCCCAGGCCTTGCTGTTGACTGAAATCGTGCGCAGCGGTGGTCTGACCGGAAGTGCCCTGGCGCGGCGGGTCAGTCTCAGTCAGGCGACAGTCACGGATGTGGTCAAGCGTCTTGAGTCGCGGCAGCTGTTGGTGCGACATCGCGATGAGGTGGATCGGCGCAAGATCATTCTTCGTGCCAGCGAGGCCGGTGAGCAACTGGTGCAGCAGTCGGTTCCCCTGCTGCAGGAACGTTTTCAGAGTCGTCTGGATGAGCTTCAGGACTGGGAGCGGAATCAACTGCTTTCCTCGTTGCAGAGGATCGCCGAGATGATGAACGCCCAGGATCTGGATGCCTCGCCGATGCTGATCAGCGGCTCGATCACCGCCTCGCCCAGCGCCGTGGAGGAGGTAATCAC
>JARRNW010000115.1:0-11681 GCA_037384565.1 Candidatus Thiodiazotropha sp. | reverse complement strand
GGTCGGGAATATCATCTGCGGGATCTTTTAAAGGGGGACTGTTTCGGGGAAATGGCGCTTATGGACTGCAAGCCGCGCAGTGCCGCGGTGCGTGCCCGGGAGTTCTGTCGCGCAATACGCATTGAGGCGGGTCTGCTGGCAAAACTCTACGGCGTGGATGCCGAACAGTATCTGCTGATCTACATGAATCTCGGTCGCGAGGTGTGCCGGCGCTTACGTGATGCGGACCACCGCCTGTTCCTCAGCCGCTATTCTACTGATAGCTCCGTGTGATGCCGCTTTCTATCAGATGGCGTTGCGTAACCCCAGGTTGTCCGGATGGGGGTGAAGGTATACCTGACTCGTCAGGGTGGAGCCGGAAATAGTGTCGCAACAGGGTGATCGGTACTACCAGGGGGGTCTCGCTCCTGCGGTAGGATTCGATACTCGCCACCAGTTCCTCTCTGTCCTCACGGCCGATGCGTTTTTTCAGATAGCCCAGGATATGCTGCAGAACATTAACATGGCGCTGGCGGGTGACTCGCCGTTTCAGGGTCTGCATCAATGCTGTGAAATAGGAATCGGCCAGTGCTTCCAGATCGGTGCCGGACAGGTTTGCGAGACTGCGGCCCAGACGCTGGTAGGCTGCCTGTGAGTGTGCCATGACCAGGTACTTGTGTTGTGTGTGGAAGGCGATCAAACCTGCGGCACTCAAACCTTCATGGTTCAGGTTCTGCCAACGCTGGGTTACATAGAGGCGGTTGACGAAATTCTCCCGCAACACCGGGTCGTTCAGCCTGCCTTCCTCCTCCACCGGCAGGTTGGGCCAGGCCTGCATCAGGGCGTGTGCGAAGATCCCTGTGCCCTTGCGCGGTACGGGGCCTTTCGTGGGGGGATAAACTTTGACCCGTTCCATACCGCAACTGGGGGAGTTTTTCTTTAGGATGAAACCGCACAGCCCATCCAGGTGGGGGGTCTGTTCATTGGCATAGGCGAGCATGCGTGCAGTCAGATCCCATTGTGCGTCTTCGACACCTACCAGACGCGGGGATTCGGGGTTGCCCATCAGGCGGATGGTGGGGCGCGGTACCCCCAGCCCGATACCGGTTTCCGGGCACAACGGGCGGTAATCGAAATGCGCACCCAGCTGGTTGATGAGGAAGGCATCCGCCTTGTGGCCGCCGTCATAGCGGACCCTGTGGCCCAGCAGGCAGGCGCTGATTCCGAGGAGGGGTTTGTTGGTCATCGGATTTTGTCCCATCTTGCAAGGGCGCTTTGCCGTGTGGTTATGAGGTCGACGATGGGCATAGGATACTCCTGGCTGAGACGGATGCCGGCCTGGGCGAGGGTTTTTTTGTCCGCCTCCCATGGGGTGTTCAGCTGTTTGTCCGGTAGCGCAGCGATTTCCGGTACCCAGTAGCGGATGTAATCACCCTGGGGATCGAATGTCTTCCCCTGACGCACCGGATTAAAGATACGGAAATAGGGAGCGGCGTCGGCGCCGCAGCCGGCGCACCACTGCCAACCCAGGGTATTGTTCGCCAGGTCCGCGTCGACCAGGGTATCCCAGAACCATTGCGCCCCTTGGAGCCAATGGATGCCCAGGTTCTTGGTCAGCAGGGAGGCCACGATCATGCGCACACGATTGTGCATCCAGCCGGTGTGCCAAAGCTCCCGCATCCCGGCATCGACGATGGGGATGCCGGTCTGGCCCTGCTGCCAGCGTTCCAGCTGTTCATGGGTCAGGGCCGTGTCCAGCCAGGGAAAATCCTGGAACCGGGGATCGAAGGGGGTCTGAGTCGTGTCCGGGAAGTGTTCCAGCAGATAGGTGGCGAACTCCCGCCAGGCGAGCTGTCTCAGCCAGGGTGTGCCGTCGCTGCCCCGTCCCCCGCAACCGCTGACCGCATCTTGGTGTGCCGCGATACCCTTGAGCAACTGCCTGGGGCCAATCTCCCCGAAATGCAGATGTGGGGAGAGCCTTGAGGTTCCCAGCAGGTCGGGGCGGTCGCGCCACTCCGGATAGTCCTCGATGGCGCGCTTGAGAAACTGCTTGAAGCGTTGCATAGCGCCCAACTCACCCGGCTTCCAGTAGTCGTGGAAGGCCTGATCCCAGCCGACGGTTGGCAGCAGTTTCAGAGCATCCAGGGGTTCCGAGGCGATTGTATCCGGTAAGGGTGGCAGGGTTTTGGGTGCCCCCCCTGGGCGACCTGTAAGCAGACCCTGTCTCTGCAGGGCATTCCAGAATGGGGTGAACACCCGGTATGGCGTACCGCTAGCGGTTTTCAGCGGTGGCCCTTGGGTGAGTCGGCAGGCCTCATGTTCCGTGACCACCAGGCCCTGTTTCGACAGGATCTTTTGCAGGTTCGCATCGCGTCGCTGGTTAGCGGGTTCCGGCAGGCGGTTCCAGCAGATGCGGGTGACCTTCTCCTGCCTGCTAAGCCGCTCCAGAATCTTCCGGCTGTCCCCCTGGGCGAGGATCAGTTTCGAGCCTCTTTTCAGTAGGGATTCATGCAGTGCGGCCAGACTGTGATGCAGCCACCAACGCGAGGCGGCGCCGGGTTGCCAGGGCGCCTCTTCCTTTGGCGAGTGGATGTATAGAGGAATCAGGCGGGTTGCGTCTTTGATCGCCGCCTGGAAGGCCGGATTGTCTGACAGGCGGAGATCGCGTCTGAACCAGAGCAGGGTGGTGGTCATCGAGCCTCAGATTTCACCGATGTATTAAGATACTACATTAGCACAGGAGCAGACCGGTATCCGCTTAGGGGTTCTGGGGGAATCTTTGGTACGGTTCCGTAAAGTCAGTCGTCAGGGTCAGTCGAGCCAGACGCCTTTCGATGCATACCACTCCTTATCGATCCGCCAGCTGACCTTCTCGATATCGTCCCGGTTCAGGATCAGCTTGCGCACCTTGCCCTGTATCGCGCCCAGCTCTTTCTGTGCGGCGATCACCTGCGGATCCTGGTCGCTTTTGTTGTTCAGGGAAGGTTTGATCCGTAGAGACATAGGCGGTGGTGCCCGCGATCTGCAAGACATGGAAGGGGTAGGGGTAGGCGGCGATCTGCGGATCCTCACGCAGCATCTCGTCGATCTCACCCAGGCGGAAATCCAGGGACATCAACCAGGCGATCAGTCCCAACAGCAGGATGCCGCCAAGTACCCCGGCGTAGATTTTGGTGCCTCGGTCCAGGCTCATGGTTGTATCTCCCGCGCTGAATCGGATGGTTGCTCGTTATGCATTCAAACTAGTGGAACGCCGCAGTGGTCTCAATGACAATCCTCATCAGGACTCCTGACAATCCACCGATTCAGTCGTTGGAATGCTGAGAGAATTCACCGATCAAGCGGGACAGATGCGACCATGACCAGACAAACCGGTGTTGAAAAATTCCCTTGGATAAGTGAGTGTTTGGAGGCATGAGCAATCCAGGTTTAAAAACATGGATGGGGTTAGTGCTGGGTGGCTTGTGGCTCATCAGCCTCGCGGTGGTCCCGGCGGAACCCGAAGTGTCGCTCTCCCTGGGGAGTTTGTCGGCGGAGTCCTGGAGCGCGGAGGGGGTCGAGATGCAGCTCGGGATCACCCAGACAGGCGTTGGTGTGCGGCTGTCGGTGCAGCGCCTGAGACACGCGGCCATTCCGGGAGATCTGCTGGGTGTGGTGCTGGACTGCAACGCGTTGATCGAAAATCCCGACGGGTACCGCTGTGACGAGGCCCGTCTTTCTATCCGCAAGTCGGCCTATGGACCTCAGGAGGCGAAACTCAGCGGGCGTTATGCCCGGTCTGGAGAATATTCCCTCAAGACACATGGGTTGAAATTGTTCGGCGGGATGGTCTCTGTGAATATCCGCGGTTCGGGTATTGACTGGAAAATGGATGTCAGGGCAACGAAGCTTGGTCTGGAAGCGGTTACAGCGGTTTATCCCGAGGTGATGCCCAAGGGAAGCTCACTGTCCGGACAAGCCGGAATCCATCTGCAACTGCACGGAGATGTCCAGGGACCGGTTGCAATCCAGGGAGACGGACAACTCGATTCGTTGAACTATTCGGATGATTCGGGGCTGCATGTGGCCGAAGGTGGACGCGGTCATTGGGGGATGGATGCGAAACGTCGGGATACGGCGTGGAAGGGCCGGGTAGATCTTCAAGTCGATTCGGGCATGTTCTATTCGGACCCGTTTTATCTGGAAGTTTCCCAGGCTCCGCTGAAGCTGCATCTGCGAGGGGACTGGTCACCGGATCAGCAGCGTGTGCGACTGGATGATGCGGAGTTGGTACTCACGCCAGTGATCCAGGCGCAAGGTCAGGGTGTCATCGATCTGGCGCAACAACAGATCGACGAGGCCCGGTTGCAGCTGAGTAGCCAGGGTCTACAGGCATTTTACAAAACCCTGCTGCAACCCATGCTGATCGGTTCACGTCTCGATGACCTGGCGGTTAGCGGAGGTTTCGACGCCGATATACAGCTGCGTGATAACCAGTTGAGTGGTCTGGACGCCCGACTGAGCGGCGTGTCGATTGGCGATCACAAGAAAGGGTTTTCCGCTCAAGATCTTCAGGGCCGGTTGATCTGGCCGCATCGGGATGCGTCCCCGGCGAGTGAACTGCGCCTGGCTGGAGGCGCCCTCTACGGGATTCCCCTGGGCCCCATGCAGGTTCGGTTCGAGATGAGTGAGGCAGCCTTTCGGTTGCTGGAGCCGCTCTCGATACCCTTGTTGCAGGGGCGGTTGAACATCGATCGTTTCGACGCCCGGGATCCCTTCGGTAAATCCCCGGTCTGGCAGACCGGTGCGAAACTGGTGGACCTCTCTCTGGCGGAGCTGACCCGGGCATTCGGCTGGCCGGAGATGAGCGGATCCCTCAACGGCACCCTTCCGGCGATGAGTTACCAGGACCATACACTGACGCTGGACGGTGCCCTCCAAGTGGATGTTTTTGACGGACATGTCAGGGTCGATGACCTGGTGATCCGAAACCCCTTCGGCCGGGTCCCGGAACTCTTTGCGGATGCGCAGTTCCAGCAATTGGACCTGGCTCCGATCACCCGAACCTTCTCCTTCGGTCACATGGAGGGCGGGCTGGAAGGCTGGGTGCGGGATCTGCATCTGATGAGTTGGGAACCGGTGTCCTTCCAAGCCCTGCTGCAGACCCCCCGGGACGATCCCTTGTCACACCGGATCAGCCAGCGGGCCATCGACGACCTGACCACCCTTGGCAACGGAGTCGGTTCCGGCTTGTCCAAAACCTTCATGGGGATTTTCAAGGAGTTTCGCTACAATCGCATGATGTTGCGGGTGACCCTGTCCGGGGATCAGGCGGAGCTTGATGGCATACCTCACGATGATGACGGTTACTATCTGGTGAAAGGCTCCGGACTGCCCAGGATCGATGTGATCGCCCGCAATCGGAATGTGGCCTGGAAGACCCTTCTGGCACGATTGCGGAATATCCGTGTCGAAGGGATGCAAATGCAATGAATTAAAAGATCTTCCTGATTACCTACTATGCACCGCCATAGGGTGGTGGGTGTGAGCATTGAGCAATGGTTTGAAAAGTTTTGAGTTTTAAGTGTTGAGTTTTGAGTGGATGAGTTCGCTGCGCTCACGGGTTATGGGCTTCCCTTCTCCCTTCGGTGGGTGTTGTAACTCAAGTTTCGGGGTTCAGATTTTGCATCTGATTAGGAATATCTTGTTGAATAATAAGGGCTATTGCTATTTACCCAGCACCTCGTTCCCACGCTCTGCGTGGGAACGCATATTAAGCTGTGTAGTATTGCCCAGTCCGATGTGTTCGCATAAGTTCGGGTCTGCATTCCCACGCAGAGCGTGGGAACGTGGCGATATTTACTATTGGCGTTCATTTACGGTTTAATTTTCTAAAGTGAGTGTCAAGCAGCCTAGGGGACATACCATGATGCGACGTTTAACGGGTTATCTGATACTGGCATTGAGTCTTGCCGCCTGTGTCACGATCAACATCTACTTTCCCGCCGCCGCCGCGGAAGAGGCTGCCCGGACCATCGTCCGGGATGTGCTGAAAGAGGGAGGGGATACATCACCCGCCGAACCGCAGCCCGCGGCACCCGTCACACCGGACGACAAACAGGGGCGTCTCGACAAGGTACCGTCGGTCTGGGTGGTCGCCCTGGAGTCGGTGGTCAACTTTGTGGTTCCTCCAGCCCAGGCGGCGCCGCCCAATATCGCTATCGATTCACCGGCCATCCGCAGTCTGCGAAGCGCCATGGCGAGTCGTCAAGCGGATCTGGCACCCTACTATCGCTCTGGGGCCTTGGGTTTCACCCAAACGGGTACGGTGGCGGTGCGTGAGCTGAAAAGTGTACCGCTGCCCCAGCGCAACAAGGTGAAGAAGCTGGTGGCCGACGAGAATGGAGACCGGCAGGCGCTCTACGCGGAGATTGCCCGAGCTAACGGCCATCCCGAATGGACCGACCAGATTCGCCAGATCTTCGCCAAGGTCTGGGTGGAGGAGGCGCCCAAGGGGTATTGGCATCAGAATACCCAGGGAAGCTGGCAGCAGAAGTAGGTGTCTCAGCTCAGCTGATAGATCTGCTCGAGCATTTGGCTGACTCCCCGGTCTCCGTAGCGTTGCGTGTCCTTCAACAGGTCGAGGCTGTGCAGCAGGTTGACGTCGAAGCGCCCCTCAAACAGGTTGCGGACTTCCGCTTCCGGAACGCTGTAGGGTGGTCCGGCCATCTCGTGCTGAGGATAACTCATGGTCACCAGAAGAATCTTGACCCCCTCAGGCAGACGGTCAATCAGCATCTGTGAAAACTGCCTGCGTTGCTGGGGGTTTAGGGCCACCAGGGAGGCCCGGTCGTAGACCGCGTGCAGATCCTGGATCGGCAGTTCCGGTAGATCGAAGATATCACCGCAGTAGAGTTCGAAAGGACCCGAGGACCAGCGTTCAAAGGCGCCGACCGCGGTGATCTCCGGGACCAGATTGTGCTCCTGGAAAAACGTTTCAACCGCAATCCGGCTCAACTCCACCCCGCGGATACGATATCCCTGCTCGGCCAGCCAGACCATGTCCCGACTCTTGCCGCACAGAGGCGCGAGAACAAGGGATCCGGATGGCAGGGCCAGGCGATGCCAGTGGTTGAGCAGGTGTGTGTTGAACTCCACATGGTGCCAGCCGATGTTGTTATTCTGCCACCGTTGTAACCAGTGTTCGTTGGGTTCGCGCAGATTGGGGGGGATATCGGTCATGCTCGAATACTCAATGGGGTCTCTCTGGGTTGATTGCATGTAGGGTCGCATACTACCGCAAATGGATACGAAATCACCGCGAAATCAATTGATCTCAAACAATTGCCTGAGGATGGTACGATTTATATAATCCAGCGATTGAAATCTGATTCAAGGTGGAATCAGGTGTGGACCCAATAATTGATTGGGCTAATAAGGAAATTGGCATGCGCATGAACAAACCCTACTCTCTAATGGCTACAAATATCGCTCAAGATCCCTCTGTTCCCAACTGGAGCGCTATAGAGATTCCGGATGCCTGGCCCGATGAACTGGTGTTTCGTCGTCCTGGAGTCATCTGGACCTTCCTCAAACAGGTCATTGCCCGGAAACGTCCAACCGTCAAGCTGCCGGAAGGTATGCCGGGGCGGGAGATGATCCCCAAGTACATCCTGAGGGAGTTCCATAACTTCCCCAATGGCAACTACTCGAAGATGATGGCCCAGCGGTATGTCAGAAACTTTGACCGCTTCATGCTGGGTGAAATCAAGATACTGCGCAAACGCATGGCCGAGGAGTTCCGCGGGCGGAAACGGGTGCTTGATGTCGGTTGCTCAGGTGGTGGGGTTTCCGCGGAGCTGGTTTCGGCCGGTGTCGAGGACGTCTGGGGCATAGATCCCTCACCCTATCTTCTCAAGCTTGCGGCGGAAACCTACCCACAGGTGAAGTTCGTGCAGGGTATCGCTGAAGAGACCGGCTTTCCGGATCGGCGTTTCGATGGGGCGACTGCCTGTTTTCTGTTTCACGAAATGCCCATCAAGTATGTCGAGCTGAGTTTGAAAGAGCTGCAGCGGATTTTGGAACCCGGAGCGCTGCTGGTGATCGGCGAACCCTCGCCGGTGCAGGCCCGGCGCGGTCGCTGGGAGATGTTTCGCCGCTACGGGATTCGGGGACTCTACTTTCACTGGTTTGCCCACACCATTCATGAGCCTTTCCTGGACACCTGGCACGATTGCGATCTGAAGGAACTGTTTGAACGGCACGGATTCGACCTGGTTCAAGACGAGGTGGGTATGCCGATCCGCTATATCGTGGTGCGCAAGCACACTGAGTCTGAGTGACTCGCTACAGCGCTGAAATAACCACAACCCGAGTGCCTCGACATGGGTGATTCCGCATCCGATCACTCCTTTGCCTCGCTGACGCCGGACAGGATGCTGGATGCCATCGAATCCACCGGTGTCGAGTGCAATGGGCAGTTTCTTGCCCTCAATAGTTATGAAAATCGGGTCTATCAGGTGGGCTTGGAAGGGCAGCCACCCCTGGTGGCCAAGTTCTATCGACCCGGACGCTGGAGTGACGAAGCGATCCTGGAAGAGCATGCCTACTCCCAGGCGCTCGCGGATCAGGAGATACCGGTGATTCCGCCCCTGGGACATTCCAACGGACAGACCCTCATCCATTTCGGTAATCTGCGCTTCTCACTCTATCCCTGCCGGGGGGGACGAGCGCCGGAATTGGACAATCCGGATCAGCTGGAACAGCTGGGGCGATTCATCGGACGCATGCATCTGCTCGGTCGGGAAGCCCGATTTCAGCATCGCCCCGATATCGATCTGAAATCTTATCTTCACGAACCCAGCCGCTTTCTTCTCGAACAGGGATTTATACCCTTCCATCTGGAAGCAGCCTATGACAGCCTGTTGAAGGATCTCGAAATTCGCATACAGGCCTGTTATGCGCGCGCTGGTCATATCCGGGTGATTCGCCTGCACGGGGATTGCCACCCGGGCAACATCCTGTGGCGAGACTCAGGGCCCCACATCGTGGATTTCGACGATGCCCGCAATGGCCCCGCGATTCAGGATTTGTGGATGTTTCTCTCCGGCGAACGGGAGTACATGACCGCCCGCTTGGAGAACCTGCTTGAGGGGTACACCCGTTTCTGCGATTTCAACCCCACGGAGTTGCATCTCCTGGAGGCCCTGCGTAGTCTTCGACTGGTGCATTTTGCAGGTTGGCTGGCACAACGCTGGGACGATCCCGCATTCCCCGTGGCTTTTCCCTGGTTCGACTCGGTGCGTTTCTGGGAGGAGCATATCCTCACCCTGCGCGAGCAGTTGGCGAAGATGGACGAACCGCCTCTGACCTGTTCCATGGTGCTCGGATGATCGGTGGAGACTTCAGTATTTTCCGGGCATGACCTTTCTTTTTGTGAAAAACAAGTGAAAAAACACTGCTGGGAATGTAAATCCTGTGGCGCATTCTTTGGGATTTGTTGAGTAAGCTGGTGTCCAGGTTCGGAGGGTTTCCATGCAGACCTTCTGAGACCGCCTGTACCACGCGTTATCAACCGACGGATTGTACCTCGCCCACGAGAGGGCAAACGTCGTCTCACCGGTTAAGGAGAAAGCCATGAGAAAACACAGAGTACTCGATTGGAGATTCATGTTTGGACTGCTGCTGTTGTCTTCCACCCTGTCAGCGGCACCTGTGGAGTATGCCGGGTCCGGCTATGTGACAGGCATCGATGGTATCAAACGCTGTATCCGGGTATCCATGTTCCTGGATGACACCATGGTGGAATCACCGGGTGTACCGCCGTTGTATGCCAATATCCACCAGGCAGTGGGTTATTTCCCCATCTACACCTATCTCGTCGAAGTCTCTGGTGTGGGGGTCTATGCCGGTGCTAATGGCCGACTCGATATCTGGTTGAATCAATCCTCAGGTTCGCAACATTTCTACACCGAGGAACTGGAGATTCTGCAATATCACAATTTGATGGAGTTTTACAACGGTGCCGGCGGGAACTACGACTGGGCGCCCTGGTTAGGAAGCGGCGCCAGCTATGAACTGGCTCCGGAACTGGTGATCACCCGGCTGAACATCACTCCGGGTTATTCATTCGATCTGGGCAATGAGATTCATCTCTATCCGGTGCCCTGTAAATGTCGCTGCAAGCATCAGGTCAAGTCACTGGATTCGGGTAGTTTCCGTGTCAGGCCTTGTTCATGCGGTTGCAAGCCGACCAAATAGTGAACGGTGAACAGGTTGGGATTGACCCCAATCTGTTCGTCGATCAATCGGATTCCTCGTCGGTCGATTTCACGCACTTTCGCCTTCACTACAGACCGTTTCGTAAGGGATTGAAACGGCTCACAACTGACAATTTCAGTTGGTTGGACCAGAAAGAATAGGGCCGTCAGAAATTATACTGGTTAGCAAAAGTTCTATGTCGACCCTGTTGTAGGGGAAATCATGAAGCCAGACGAACTCCTGGAGAAACTCAAAGAAACAGCATCAGCTGAGGCTTGTAAAACACTGGATGCCATCTACGATATTTGGGTGGAGTAGGAGCAAAGAGGTCTTGATGACTTTTCTGTGGCAACCATCGCTCGTTTGGGCTACAAAAGGGGCGTACCGAAAGCACAGAGCCTACGCAACAAAACCGGCGAGAGCTACCGAGCGCTGCTGCTTCATTTGAAGAAAAACATCATAACGAGAAGCCACGCATGGAGGTCAGAGATTATCAAAACGAAGCCCAGGGAGAAAACTGCAGCCTTAACAACCTTGAGCGCCGAGCCCTCGAATACCTCGTTTCAGATGAATTCCTTGGCAAGTGGTGGGCAATTTCGGAGTATGGAGAAATTGTTGATGGCACCGGAATCGTGGTTCTCAAAGCAGCGACAGAAGATGCTGTGAAAAAGTATTAACCTACCTGTAAGACTTATGGATACAAATTTGATTACCCCGGAAGGTTACGCCGAACTGCAAAATGAACTTGACTACCTCTGGCGAGAAGAGCGTCCGGAGGTCACTAAAAAGGTGCAGTGGGCGGCGAGTCTCGGCGATCGCTCTGAAAACGCAGATTATCAGTACAACAAGAAAAGGCTTCGCGAAATTGACCGCAGGGTGCGTTATCTCCGTAACCGGCTGTCCAATCTACGTATTGTTGAATACAACTCTGTTCAGGAAGGTAAAGCCTACTTTGGGGCCTGGGTTACGCTGGTCAATGAGGATGATGAGAATCTGTCTTTCAGAATTGTCGGGCCGGATGAAATCTATGGCAAAAAGAATTATGTTTCCCTAAATGCACCAACGGCTAAGGCATGTCTTGGTAAGACTGTAGGAGACATCGTTCTGGTACAGACACCAGAAAGTCAGAAAGAGTGGGAAATCCTCAGGATTGAGTATAAGCCAGACCTATAATCGTACATTTCAGATACGCCTCGTGGAGCCCGGGCCAGTGCCTCGATCTACAGCCTGATCGAAACCGCCAAGGCCAAGGCCACCGAGCCCTATGATTACTTACTGCATATCCACGAATATATTGGTATTGCCGATACACCGGAAGGACTCGAAGCCTTATTGCCCTGGAATATGAAATCGGAAGAGACGCAATAAGGCTGATTCTTTGGCGCTTACTTTTAACTATGGCATTTGGCTATCGCGGTGCTTTTGCCATGGGGCTTGCTGGTAAAATATGCCGGCTGTGAAAA
>JARRNW010000114.1:0-8711 GCA_037384565.1 Candidatus Thiodiazotropha sp. | reverse complement strand
GGCTGGTGCTGCCCCATCCGGATCAACCCGGTGAACTTGCGGTGGCGTTCGCAGGCGCCGACCAGGTCCTGCGTTGGGTCAACCCTGCGCGGCTGCCCCATTGCGAGACCGTGTATGCCGTGACGGTGCACAAGAGCCAGGGTTCGGAGTATGCTCATGTGCTCCTGTATCTACCTGAAAGGGACAGTCCGGTGCTCTCTCGGGAACTGCTCTACACTGCCATCACCCGAGCGAGACAGGGTTTCTCATTAGCCGGTTCTGAATCGGTATTCAAAACAGCCGTTGAACGGACAATGCAACGGACGAGTGGATTGCAGGATCGGCTGCGCGAGTCATCTGGGGTACACTAAACGAGTTAAAATCGTGCCGCATTCGACGTGTCACGATGCAGTACCCCTGGCTGGCTGTGGAAGAGATCTCCCGGATTCTGTCGCTGGGCGGGCTGGTCGCCGTGCAAACCCACCATGCCTTTCCCCTGCATGCCTATCCACAGGACTACTGGCGCTATACGACAGGAAGCCCTGTCCTCTCTGTTCTGCCCGTCGGCGGGTTTTGAAGTACTCGGTATCTCCTAATCGACACACCCTTGTATTGCTGCAATGCGGAATTTCCGGAGAGCAGATATTTTGCTGAGCGCATAAAAAATAACTGGGGTTGGATAATTCCGTGTTGTGGTAGGGTATGGGCTGTTTGAATTGGGCTCAGTCCAGTATTGAGCAATATAAATAGATAAAAAACAGTGTGTTATGCGGTTTATCAAGACTTCGCTTTATATTGAGGTCATGCAGTGGCTTACACCGCGAACTCACCGTTATGGGCAGGTCCGTTCCGGTGCCCCGATGATCGACCGGACTGGACAGGAACATATATAGAGATCACAGCGAAGGAGAAGAAACGTCATGATCAACCCCGTTGGTTCCGCAGAACTACAACCTTTGTTCGTCTACGACCCGGATACCCATCACAAACTCTCGCATGAAGCCGAATCTCTGCCTTCGGTGATGATCAGTTCCCAAGCCGCGGGTAACGCTGTAATGATGGGTGCCGGATATTTCAACCCTCTGAAGGGTTTCATGAATGTCGCCGACGCCATGGGTGCTGCCGAAAAGATGACCCTGTCCGACGGCAGTTTTTTCCCGGTACCGGTGATGTGTCTGGTTGAGAACACCGATGCCATCGGCGACGCCAAGCGCATCGCCCTGCGTGATCCCAATGTGGAAGGCAATCCGGTCCTGGCCATCATGGATATCGAAGCGGTCGAAACGGTGAGTGACGATCAGATGGCTCTGATGACTGAAAAGGTCTACCGGACCAGTGACGCGGAGCATCCCGGTGTGGCGGCGTTCAACGGTCAGGGGCGCATCGCGCTTTCCGGGCCGATCCAGGTGCTGAATTTCTCCTACTTTCAGAACGATTTCCCGGATACCTTCCGCACCGCGGTTGAAATCCGTAACGAGATTCAGGAGCGTGGCTGGAGCAAGGTCGTGGCCTTCCAGACCCGTAACCCGATGCATCTGGCCCATGAGGAACTCTGCCACATGGCCATGGATCGTCTCGGCTGTGACGGACTGGTCATCCACATGTTGCTGGGTAAACTGAAGCCGGGTGACATCCCCGCGCCGGTGCGTGACTCGGCCATCCGCAAGATGGTGGAACTCTACTTCCCACCGAACAGTGCCATGGTGACCGGTTACGGCTTTGATATGCTCTACGCCGGACCCCGGGAAGCCGTACTGCATGCCTACTTCCGCCAGAACATGGGTGCTACCCACTTCATTATTGGTCGCGATCATGCCGGTGTCGGTGACTATTACGGCGCGTTCGACGCTCAAACCATCTTTGAGGAAGAGGTGCCGGCCGGTGCGCTGGAGATCGAGATCTTCAAGGCCGACCATACCGCCTATTCAAAGAAGCTCAACAAGGTGGTCATGATGTGCGAGGCGCCAGATCACACCAAGGAGGACTTCGTCCTGCTGTCCGGCACCAAGGTTCGTGAGATGCTGGGTCAGGGCATAGCTCCGCCGAAGGAGTTTTCCCGTCCCGAGGTGGCCCAGATCCTGATGGATTACTATCAGTCCCTCAATTGATCGAACGGCTCAGCGCAAAAAAAGCCCGCGTAAGCGGGCTTTTTTTATTGTGGCTGTCGATCATTCTGGACCTCAGACGAGATCCTGGCAGAGCTCCACCTCTGCATCGATCATCATTTCAATAATTATCTCAAGCTCTTGCATATGGGTATCCGCGAGCTCACGCAGTTCTTCACAGGAGAGGGCAAGTGGGTCTTTCATATTAGCTTCCTCGCTATGTAGTAAATAATTAAATACTAATGTAGAAGGGGATTTCCATATCGTCAAGGTGGGACATTAGGAAGATTTGAACTGCCTCACACACTAATGTTGGGTGCCTCACCCAATAATATTGGGTGTTTAAGAGACATCGCCGCGATTGATAGGGGAGCAATAGCAGGTACACTAGTCGAAATCCCCTAGCTCATTAGACCCCATGCCAAATCGTAAAATCTGCTTTATCAATCCCCCCTATGACGCCATCGAGAAGGGTTACGAGTTCGTCAAGGAGATTACCAACAACTCACCCTCCCTTGGGCTGATGTATCTCGCGGCGGAGGTCCGGGAACACAACTACGAGCCGGAGATCATCGAAAGCAACATCATGAATCTCTCGATCGAGGGTGTGGTGGAGCGGGTAGTCGCATCCGCTCCGGCGTATGTCGGGATCACCCTGTTTACCGTGGGTGTCTGGAACAGCGTAAAGATCGCCAAACAGATCAAGGAGCAGTTACCGGATACCCGTATCATTATCGGCGGTCCCCATGTTTCATCCATGGGGCGGGAGACCATGGAGCGTTTCCACTGCTTCGACTATGCGATCCTGGGAGAGGGGGAGAAAACTCTGGTCGATCTGTTACGAGCCATCGAGCAGGATACCCCCCTGGCCGATGTGCCGGAGTTGATCTATCGCGATGGCCCGTTCATCAATCAGACCGCGGGACGCGCCATCAATCGGGATCTGGATGTCCTGCCGATGCCGGCCTGGGATCTTCTTGCGGATTTCCCTGCTGCCTACAAACCCGCGATCTACGATTTTCCCAGAGGGCCGGTAGCCACTATAGCGGCATCCCGGGGCTGTCCGTTTCACTGTAAATTCTGTGACACCTCGACCTTTGGTGACCGGGTTCGTTACTACTCGCCGGCAAAGGTGGTCGAGATGATGAAACATCTCAAACAGACCTACGGGATCCGCCACATCATGTTTGTCGATGATCTGTTTCTTGCCAGCCGCAAGCGTGCGAGTGAATTCTGCCGGTTGCTTATCGATGAGAAACTCAATATGACCTGGTCCTGTACCTCCCGAGTGGATACGGTCCATGAGGATGTCCTCAAACTGATGAAACAGGCGGGATGTTGGGAGATCAGTTTCGGTTTGGAGAGCGGCTCTCAGGAGATGCTCGAAAAGATGGTGAAATCCGCCAAAATGGTGGATTCGGAAAACGCGGTCAAATTGACCGCCGCGGCGGGAATTCGTACCAAGGGACTCTTCATGCTGGGTTATCCGGGGGAGACCCTTGAATCGATCGAGCAGACCAAAGACTTCGTGCGGCGGATTCCCATGACCATCATGAACCTGACCAAGTTTACACCCTATCCGGGTTCGCCAATCTACCATGACCTTTACGGCGCCAATATCAGAGACGACCATTGGGAGAAAATGAACGGCATGAACTTTCTCTGGTCTCCGGAAGGCATCAGTATCGAAGAACTCGACCGCCACTACCGGGAGATTCTGGTCTCCTTTTATCGCCGTCCCGCCATCAGTTGGCACTATACCTGGCTAACGATTCAACACCCACAGCATATGCTGCGTCTGTTACGTTTTGGTTTGGGGTACCTGAAATTCAAGTTCGGGCGGGTGCTGCGGCGTTCCGAAGTGATCGACGCTTGATGTCGGAAAACCCATGATCGGACGGAGGTTGGGAAAGGGAGTGATTCAGGCGTGAAGAAAGAGTATGGCAAGGCATTACGGCAGCTATTTGCAAAGCGTATGAAGGCGGAGCTACCTGGGTTTCGAGAAACCCGGGTGAAAACAATTTACCTGTTTCCAGGTGAGCGGGCGTATCTCTGGGCGGTTAATGAACGCTTGTATTGTTGGATCGTTTTGAGTCCAAGTCCAAAGGACTATGATGAGTTTACTCTGCTGGTGGGCTGGTCGAAACTCGGCAGATATCCTGAATTGAATTGTATTCCATGCATGCAGTCACCGACTGCTGATCATGCAGAGTTCGAGCAGGACGAATATCTAATTCGTTTGCCACAGCTTTGGACGGACAAGGATAAATGGTGGGTGGTTAAGGCGTTCAAACTGGCGCGTAGCACCGATGAGCTATTGGCACAAATGGCGCCTGTTCCTGCGGATGAGGCAATCCGGCAGGTTGCGCCCAAGCTCGATGATGCCCTTGAAAAACTCAAGTCTCAGGGGCTGTCCTATCTACAGATGTTTGCACAATCCCAGAAATTATAGGATTAATTTATAACAGAAGCGGTATCTTCCGCGGTTTTTTGAGGTAGATCTTTACGGCTGTTGTGATCCCATGACGGCCATTCACCGAATCACAACAGCAGGCTTTTCATTATCGGGTCAGTCCTGATGTGAACCTGTTCCACTTCGATTTAAGTAAATCTTAATTCTTGCCTGCTAATGTTATCAGCACTTACGCGGCCGCTTTGGCACAGGGGGAGATTTGCAGTACCAGCGGCCGCCTCGCAAACTATCTTAATCTCTGGAGAATGATTATGGGATCAAGAGGTAAAGTCTTTACTGCTAGCACTTTCAGCCTATTCCTACTGGTCATGTTGACAGCCTTTGCCGCGCCTGTCGTCGCGGATGAACATAGGGAATCCTCACACCACAGCAGTGATGAGCACTCATCCAGCTTTTCGATCGATTCGGCATACTGGAACCGACATAGAAGTATTCTGAAAGTCGCGGGTTCGGGTTCCCGAAGATCCCGCGTCGAAATTTTTAATGCCGATACCAATGAACGGCTCGGACGCACTGAGGTCGACCGAAGTGGCTGGACCTTCTATATCCGCCGTCCCGAGAACATTCCCTGTCGTGTGCGCGCGGAACAATCCGATGGCAGAACCGATGAGCGGGATGTGGACAACGCACCCCATGACTGCGATTCCGGTGGCGGAAACGCAGACCCTGTTGCCAATGCCAACGGACCCTACAGCGGGACCGCGGGTGATGCGATTAGCTTCTCCAGCTCCGGCTCTTCCGATTCGGACGGTACGATCGTAAGTTATGCCTGGGATTTCGGTGACGGTTCCGGCAGTGATCAGGAGAATCCCAGCCATACCTATAGCAGTGATGGAAGCTATACGGTCAGTCTGAGTGTGACGGACAACGATGGGGACTCAGCGACAGATATCACGAGTGCAACCATCGATCCGGTTCAGACCTCCAATCAACCCCCGGTGGCCAACGCCAACGGTCCCTACACGGGCATTACCGGTCAAAACCTGAACTTCAGCAGTGCTGGGTCAACGGATCCGGAAGGACTGGCATTGACCTACGCCTGGGATTTTGGCGATGGCAACAGCAGTACCGAAGCCAATCCGGTACATGCCTATGCTGCAGCGGGTATCTACTCGGTCAGTCTGACGGTTACCGATAGTGAAGCCCAGAGCGACACTCAGACCGTGCAGGCATCGATCCAGGATCAGCAACCGGTACCGGATGTGTCGATCAACTCCACCAGCGTGAATGGCATTCCCGGTGATCCTGTGGCGGAACTGCCGTACACCAATCAGAGCGGCTATAAGGTGTTTGCCGTCAATGACCTGGGAATGCACTGCGGCGATTTCGATACCCGTATCTCGAGCATCCTGCCGCCATTCAACGTGCTGCATGCAACGGTTATCCAACGGGGCCGTGAACCCAATATCCTGTCACGCGCGGATGGGGTTGAGGTCTACTACTCGGCGGCCTCCAACCCGAATGATCCGATCCTGAGCGGAATAAACTCGGCAGGTAGCGGACCGGTCCTGTCCAGCATGGTCAATGGCAGAGTGTACAAGACCAACTTCTGGGATTCCGCGCGGACCGCGTATGATCCTTTCTATCCGCCCGGCATATTACCGGCCTTCTACCCGGCCGGTGATGCGTCGCTGATCGTGGATCTGGGACTGCCCATGCCGAACGTGGAGCAGCTCTACCTGGGTAACGGCGTGCTTGACGCGGATCAGCAGGAGATGCCTGGACGCTCCGGTCCCTACCTGGTCAATGAGGAGAAGATGTTCACCGCCTACGTGGTGGATCAGCCCTTCTTCATCGACATGCTGGGCGGTGTGAACCGGAACTTCCAGTTCGGTTATATCTCGGAAGGGGTCAACTGGTATGAAGCCCCCGGTGTTCCGGTCACCGCATTTGACGACTACGGTCGTGAGAATCCCTGGCCCCTGTATCGGGTGCAGGCCAAGCAGGGTGGAACAACCCTGGCCTCCGTGGATACGGTGGTGCCGATCTCCGGCGAAGCCAATTGCGGTGCCTGTCACAACGACGTGGTTGATGGGGGCAATGGGGCAGCGACTGATCGCTTGGTTCAGGAAGGTGTTGCGGTAGCCACTGTGCTGGACGATCCGCAGCTCGACCAACTGCCTCTGGAAGTCAGCAAGGAGTATGCCGCCGATCTCAACCTGATCCGTCTGCATGACTTGAAGCACGGTACGGACCTGGAGAATCAGACGCCGGTGGTCTGTCAGCAGTGTCACTACACACCGGCTCTGGATCTGGCCCAACTGGGTCCCCTGGGCTCCGGTCCTAACCAGGATCCCTACGGTGGATACGCCAATGGTCGTGAACAGCATTCGGTCAAGAGTATGTCGAATGTCATGCACAGCCATCACGGTTCGGTCACGGACGCCAATGGTAACCGGTTGTTCCCCGATATGCCGGCGGTACAGAAGGATGCCTTCGGCTTCGTGCTGAATCAGCAAGAACGCCGTCAGGCCCTGGAAGAGAGCTGTTATCAGTGTCATCCTGGTCGCCGCACGGATTGTCTGCGGGGTGCCATGGCCAACGGTGGTATGGTCTGTCAGGACTGCCATGGCAACATGACCCAGGTGGGTAACGACTTCTCGCGTAACCTGAGTCCATCAAACCCGGGTAATTTCCAGTTAGGTGGTGATTTCTACACCGATGCCAACCAGCCCCGTGTGCCCTGGGCGAACGAGCCGAGCTGCGGTTCCTGTCATACGGGTGATGCGATGAGCAATCTGGCGGGCACCACGGGTACGGTTGTGAATACAGTCGATTCGAACGGTAATCAGGACAACATCCGTCTGTTCCAGGCCTACCGTAGTAATGACAGTAAGGCCACACCGATTGTGCCGACCAACAAGCGCTTCGCCGAGAATGTCATCGAGGCGGACAACCCGGCAGTGAATGGTTCCAATGATCCGCGTATTGGCAATCCCATGCTGTACCGCGTCAGTACCGGTCACGAAGGGGTGTTCTGCGAGGCCTGCCATGGTTCCACCCACGGTATCTGGCCGAACAAGAACGATCTGGCCAATGACAATGTGGCGGCCACTCAACTACAGGGTCATAAGGGTACCATTACCGAATGCAGCACCTGCCACGAAGGCGATCTGGGTTCAACCCTGGATGGACCTCATGGCATGCATCCGGTGGGTAACACCCGGTTCTCGGATGGAGGCCATGAGGACATGGCTGAAAGGAATCGTGATGCCTGTCGCGCCTGTCACGGTCGCAACGGCGAGGGTACGGTACTTTCCCGTGCATCCGCGGATCGCAGCCTGAGCAATGAAGGGCGGACCGTCAATATCGCGAAAGGCGAAATGGTGAACTGTACCCATTGTCATAGTAATAAGCTCTAATGGTTGGTAACTCGTGTTGATAGCCCGTTTTGAGTCCGAAGGATCGGCCTCAAAGCGGGTGACAACAATCTCTCTCACTCTGAAAACATAACGATACTCCCCTCCATAACCCGGATGTTCAGTGGCTGACTCCGGGTTATGTTTTTTCTTTGACAGGGTCCGATAAGACTGAAATAGTGTCTGGATGGATGCTGATCAGATCATTTCCCACCTGCAACGTCTGGGTGATCCTGCGAAAGCAGCCCATGCACAGCGATTTTTCAAAACAGCCCCCGGTGAATACGGGGAAGGCGACCGGTTTCTGGGAATCCGAATGCCGGTGCTCCGCTCACAGATCCCGGATTGTCGAGATCTACCCCTGGCGGAGATAGAGCGTCTGCTTCATTCGTCCTATCACGAGGTGCGTATGTTCGCGCTGCTGGTTCTGGTGTGGCAATTCGAGCGGGCAAAAGCGGTACTTCAGACCAAGATCCATCGCCTCTATCTGAGCAATACCCAGTTCATCAACAACTGGGATCTGGTGGACAGCTCGGCGCCGCAGATCGTGGGTGGGTATCTATTGCGGCGAAGCCGCAAACTCCTCTATCGACTGGCTGGTTCCGATTCGCTCTGGGAGCGACGGATTTCCGTATTGGCCTGTTTCAGTTTCATTCGCGCCGGTCAATTCGAGGATCTCCTGGCGCTGTCTGAAAGACTTTTACACGATCCCCATGAACTGATTCATAAAGCGGTGGGTTGGATGTTGCGTGAAGTGGGAAAGCGCGACAGCAAGACCGCTGAACGGTTTCTTAT
>JARRNW010000113.1:0-8766 GCA_037384565.1 Candidatus Thiodiazotropha sp. | reverse complement strand
CAGTACCTCAGAGGCAATATCGATACCAAATTCCATGATTTCAGCTTGGGTGGAATCAAGATTCCAGCATGCGCCCGAATGACGGAGTAGGTGAATAACGGAGATTTTTATTTTGCTCTAATATGAACTCCGAAACTTGAGTTATGAAGAAGGCTATGAAAGACCGCATGATCCTCATAGACATCGGTCAGGTGTTTCGGTACAAACAGGGAGAGAACAGGATGATTGATCCGAATAAAAAAATAAAAAGTACGATGTTGGCCATGATGGCTGCGCAAATCTTTTTGGCGAGTGGGGCGCTTGCCGACTCCTACTCACATACCCTGAAATTGAATCCGCCTGATGCAAATTGGTTGGTTTATCAACATATCAATAAGACATTAACGGGCTATTCCGACTACACCTCGTATGAGGTGAGTGATAATACCAGTCACGATTTTCAACATATTCAAACGAAATGGTCCGATGAGATGAATCGGCGGGTGTTCAGGTTTTACAGCCATATCAATAAAGATGATGACAGAGGATTGGATAATGGCAAGGTCAGGGCTGAAATAAAGGTATACGATAAATCCCATGACTGGCTTAAGGCAAGGCTTGGAGAGAAATTCAAGTATAACTGGAAGTTCAAGATACCTTCTGATTACCAGGCGGGAACCCGTTTTGGCCATATCTTTCAATTAAAGTCCAAGGGCGGTGATGATGGCGCTCCCATCTTTACCCTGTCTACGCGGGTTTTGGGAAACAGCGAGAAGATGTATGTGCAATATCAGAAATGCTCGGACAGCTCAGACTGCCCCATACAAAAAAATGCGCTAAAGGAGTTGTCGGATTTTAAAGGTAAATGGATTGCGGCGACCTGCATTCTTGTCGTTGGTGAAGGAAATAATGGAGAAATTCATTTTAGTTTAAAGGATTACGACACAGGCCGCGAGTTGCTTCGATATCACGACAGAAACATCGATACCTGGAGGTCTTCTGGTTCAGATTCAGATGCCTTTGTCAGGCCAAAGTGGGGAATATATCGAAGCAAAGAAACATCAGCCAACTGGCCGCTTGGTGATGAAACGATCGATATTACAAATATCACGATCAGGAAGTATAAGTAGAAAGTTGTCATGTCTTGGAACCTCGTGCGCGACTCAATGAGCACACTTTATTGAATGTTTACAGCGCAGGGATGCTTTTAAGGATATTCTTAAACTGACTGTGTCTGTTAAGAGATGCTTAAGAAACGAATTAAATAGGATTTTATAATAACTGATGAATGCGATTACCCACCGGAACAAGCGATACTTGGCAATTGCGTCAATATCACTATCTCTTTTACACAGATGGCCTGTCTGGGGGTGGAAATATATTTGCCATAGATCCTGATGATCCAAATGTGCCGATCCCAGTCGAAGTAGAGAATGACGTCGTTGGATGCGGCAGTGATACAGAGTTGTATCCCTGCAGTTTTGCACGAGGGGATTACGACAGTAACACAAAAATCATCTCAAATATGAACCTTGATAGTTTTGTTTATGCCAAGACGGACGGTAAATTCTATAAAATAAGCACCCAAAAGAGTGCGGGCTTGTCGCCACGTCAGATATCCAGTGAAGCGCACGCCAACGGGGTATGTAGTACGGATGATTTCGACATCGTTTATTCTGTGGACGATTTTTTTAATGTTAATAACTCTCAATTGGTTTACCAACTTCCAGGACCCAATGGTGAGTGTTCAACGATCGATGATAATGAATGGAAGATGATCCGATTGGGTATGAACGCCTCCGATAATCCCATTTCCGCGATGCAACCTCTGATCAACCTCCGAAATCTCGATGGTGACGGATCGATCAGTGGTTGGTTGGTTAACGATGCGGGAGAAATACGCAGGTGCGATGAAAACTTTTCTAATTGCGGCAACAGTTTGTACTCTATCGAATCGACTGCAAATTTCGAATATTCACTGGAGCGGAATAATCATGTGCTCGCGATTGATGGTCAATTGTTTATCTACAACGGCGACGCAAATGCTTTGTCTGATGCAATATTCACCTTTCCGCCAGATCCATCATTTACATCCTATGTTGCGGATGAAAACCGTCTGTATTTCGTGAATTCCAATATTTTCTATAGCTCACCCATCGATGGTAGCGCGTTAGCAACCAGGATCTCTGAAGAGAGTGCCGATTCAATACTCTTCATTTGGCTTGACCAGGCGGATAAACGATTGGTCTACTCCAAATCTTCCTCAGATGAAGGTTTCGCTGAGATTAAGGCTATTGACAAAGCAGGCGGGGTTCCCCGAGTTCTTGATTCATTGGATGGTGCGGGATCGGCTCGGCTGTATACGCAACATAATTTGATCTACTACTTCTATGAGGGAAAAATATCCAGCGTATCTGAATATACACCACTCCACGCAGGAATCATGGATGAAGATGGAAACGTGCAATTTGAAGCGCTAAATTCAGCCTGGATAGGTTATGAAGGGTCGCATCGATACGACATGGGAAGCAATCTCCATTACTTTGGGTCAATCGATAAATTTATCCTTGGTGATGCATCTGATTGGGTGAATTCCGGCCTGAGGCTTCAGGCATTCGGTGGCTCAACAGGGACAGCGTTAAATAATCTTGGGTCAGTACCTTATATGCGGGGGTTGCAGGGTTTTCTTTGCGCTGTGAATCTTTTTGAAGACATGTTATGCGAAGCGGAAATTCAGCGCTCATCAATGCCTGAGTATTCAAATGAGCTTGTGCAACAAGACATCTTTTACCTGAATACATCATATGCGGATTCGCTGCATAGAGTAACGGATACGTCTGAAATCTCAGAAACAGCCGTGGCCTACTAGTCCAGGACACTGCACTAGTATACCCCGTATGAAGCGGGTGAACGCTCTAGTTTTGAGGTGACACAATTCAGTGTCGACTCCGTATCATCTGAGCGCACTACGACTAATGTGCCGGAGCCCGAGGTCGCCTGGCTGCTCGGCATAGGCCTTCTGGGCGTGGTCGCGCGCCGCCGCTTCAATGCATAGATGATAGACATTCAATGCGCTGTGGGCTATGACTCAGTCTCTGACCCATGGCGTATCGTTCATGAAGGAACAAACAGTGGGAACGTCATGAAGTTCAGGGTTAACTAATTATTTCATCAGAGTTTTGTAACTACTAAGATTACTGTGCAATGATTGGTTTGCTTTTTACGATACACCATACTGGTATCGACGCTACTAAATCTTGATCCCTCACCGCTTCACTACCGCATAGAATAAAGCGTTACTCTCATTTGTAGGTATTAATGGGGGCTTTATCTTCAACTGAAATATTCCATTTGTAATTATTTTACGGATCTATAAATGTTATTAAAAAGTATTATTTATTATTTTGATATAGGAATCTGATAAATCTTTTGAATCACACATAATTTCGGAAAAAATAAAATAAAAAAACACTCATTATACATACAATCCCTAGCTTGTTTGATCGCATATATTGTAGCCTAATGTAGTGGCGATCAGTTGTTAATAAGCAGTACACAGGAGTAATTAATAATGAGTTGGTTAGGATCAGTTGGGCCTCAGATGGGAAATCATTTAAATGTCAATATTCCTACAAAGACAACTTTTAATGCCGGAAATGGAAACGACAGGATTAATGTCCATGTCAACGTGGACGGCTCGGTGGATGTCAGCGTAAACGGAAAACTGTCAAAGAGTTATAGTGCGTTTGAGGCTCGGTATCTGGAGATACAGGGCGGGAATGGAAATGACAAGATAACGGTAACAGGTCATCAGCTCTACGGACCGGAAAACTACCTGATACTTTCAGGTGGAAATGGAGGCGACACGATCGTTGGTGGTTCTGGTAATGAACAAATATTTGGTGGTGACGGTAGTGATACGCTTCTTGGTGGTGGTGGCAATGACGCCATCAGTGGCGGTAAAGGAAATGATTGGATTAGCGGTGGAGCGGGTAATGACAAAATCAGAGGAAACGAAGGCAACGACACGATATTTGGAGGGAGCGGAAACGATGCGGTAAGCGGTGATGGGGGCAATGACCGTATATCGGGCGGAACAGGTAATGACGATCTTGCGGGTGGTGATGGCGATGACATTATGTTCGGTGGCCGAGGCAATGATCATATCCGAGGTTATGCGGGCAATGATGTGATTTATGGTGGGGCGGGTGACGATAGGATTTCTGGCGACAAAGGAAATGACGTTATACGGGGTAACTCCGGTAACGATGAGATAGTAGGTGGATCTGGTAATGATGTGCTCTACGGTGGAATAGGTGATGACCACCTCCGTGGCAATTCAGGCAACGATCAGATATGGGGTCAATCCGGACAGGATCGTATCGCTGGTGACGAAGGCGATGATTGGGTTTTTGGCGGCTTCGGCAATGATGACATCGTAGGTGGATCTGGCAATGATGTGCTCGTCGGTGGAAGAGGTGATGACCATCTTCGTGGTAATTCAGGCAATGACTGGATATGGGGTAATTCCGGGCAGGATCGTATCGCCGGTGATGAAGGCCATGATCATGTTTTTGGCGGTTCCGGAGATGATGAAATCGTAGGTGGATCTGGTTTTGATGTGCTCTACGGTGGAAAAGGTGATGACAATATTCGGTGGTAATTCAGGCGATGCCTGGATATAGCGTCAATCTGGGCAGGACTCGACGGTCCAGGAAAGCGTTGGCTGCAGTGACATGGCCGTCGAGCGTCCAGGGATGGGTTTACAGCGGCTTTCCCAGGCCGTCGAGTCCCACCCAAACGGCTCCCAATAGCACTCTGAGCTCCGAAACTTAAGTTAAAGATCGCGGATTTGCTGAATGCAATCAAGGACATAATGCTTTCGTAAGGTTGTGGTGGTTAGGCTTTAGGTGGCTCAATAATAAATCACTTTTGGTCTGGATTTGTGTCTATAAGGATAGTTGTCATGAAAAAAACCTCAGTCTACTCATTTGTGTTTGGCATACTTGGAACATTCGTCGGGACGCTACCCGGTTATACTCTGGCGGATATGCGAATTACGGTGCCTGCCGCCTCCCTGAGCAGTGTAACTGGAAAGGCTAGTAAGCAGGATCTGAGCGTGCTCTCTGTCCAGGATCAATCGGGAGACGATGATAGATGGAACTCCTATGTCGAGTTTTATCCCTCATCTGATGGATATCAAGGTGAATTTACCTTCTCGTTGCCGGATTCCTATGCCGAGGAGACGATTTCAGACATTACCTTCTTTGTGAATTATCGCGGACCTGATCGATCAGAACAGCGTTGGTACTGGAAGATTAAGGATTTTTCAACCAACCGGTGGGTTGATCTTGTTGATAATCAAAGTGCCCCGTCGTGGGAGTGGACAGTCATTAGCGCCTATGTGAATGATCATCCTGACCGGTTTGTTGATGCCGGGCGCACCATTAAGTTACGGTATGCCACGGACGATGATCACGATGACAGCGATCTTGATTATGTCGCCGTCAAGGTGGGATCGACACCGGCGGATGATGCGGACGATGGCTCGGACGATGACGCGAATGATACCGCTCATTGGCAGCCCACCCCAGGAACCTCCTGGCAAATTCAGATAATGGAAGACATCGATACCTCGTATAACGTGGATGTCTACGATATCGATCTGTTCGATGCGACGGAGGAGGTCATCGATGAATTACATGCGCAAGGCAAGAAGGTTATCTGTTATTTCAGTGCGGGTAGCTTCGAAAACTGGCGGCCTGACGCAGATCAATACCCTGAGTCTGTAAAGGGAGAGTCTAACGGATGGTCTGGTGAAAAGTGGCTCGATATTCGTCAGATTGATATATTAGGCAAGGTTATCGAGCCGAGATTGGACGATGCTCGTGAGAAAGGCTGTGATGGAGTAGATCCAGACAATATGGATGGATATGCGAATACAACAGGTTTTCCTCTGACCTATCAGGATCAGATTGCGTTCAATGTCTGGGTGGCGGAGCTGGCCCATAGCAAAGGGCTATCAGTTGGTCTGAAAAACGATCTGGATCAGATCGAGGATCTGGTTGATCACTATGACTGGGCGGTGAATGAACAGTGTGTCCAGTATGAAGAATGTGAGCTATTACTACCATTCATTGAATCAAATAAAGCAGTATTCGGTATTGAGTATGAGGGGAATCCCAGTGTCTCATGCCCTGTGGCAAATGAAATGGGATTTGATACTCTTTTCAAAGATATCGATCTAACGGCTGAAAGAATCGACTGTAAGAATTATTGATCTCGACAGTTGGTTAGTTGGATGGTTTAGTATAGGACGCTGTACATGGTGTGGTGTCCTATACCGCAGTTTGTTTAGCGCTGAAAATGAATTCCGAAACTTAGGTTAATGGTTTCAGGCGATATCTATCAACCCGGCACTTAAATATGCCATGTCAGGTGCCGGGTTAAAAATAAAGCATGAGGGTAGTAGTTTATGCGGATACTCGTCATTGAAGACGCGGACATTCTTCGTGAAAGTCTGGTGACTGGCCTCTCGGATGAGGGGTATGTCGTAGATGCTAGCGCTGATGGATCAGAAGGTTATTGGTTGGCCAAAGAGTACGCCTATGATTTGATCATTCTCGACATCATGCTTCCGGGTATGAATGGATTCGATCTTCTCGAAAAAATGCGTGATGAGGGTAACAAGAGTTTGGTTTTGATGTTGACCGCACGTGACGATATCGATGATCGTGTGCGTGGGCTGCGTTCTGGAGCTGATGATTATCTGCTAAAACCTTTTGACTTTTCAGAGCTGCTGGCCCGTATTGTGGCGCTTCTGAGACGCAGGTCCGGTTTTGCAAGTAGTGTACTGAAGTTCGGCCAGCTTGAAATAAACCTGCACAGCAGACAGGTTAGTATTGCAAGGCAACCCGTTGCGATGCCGCCTCGTGAGTACGCTCTGTTAGAGTGTCTGGCGCTAAATGCTCATCGTGTTGTGGCGCGCACCGAAATAGAGCAGAAAATATATGATGAACGCGTCGAACCGGCGAGCAATGTGGTCGACTCGGCGATATCCACGCTACGCAAGTTAATTGATCTGAATGAAGGTCCATCTCATATCATTACGCACAGAGGGCACGGTTATCAGCTACGCAGTCAGTATGATCCGGCTTCCGGTACATTAGATCCTTGAATGCGCTCGATCCGGTTCACGACAACATGGCTTACATTTGTCGGTGTCAGTCTGGTTGGATTGGCGCTGTGTACTAGCTCCTATTTTGTCTCGAAAAATATCCTCATTGCGAATTTCGATGGGGATCTGCTGCTTGAATTTCAGAATATTGCCAGTGTGGCAAGAACCTGGCCGGATGGCGATTTCTATGTGGATATCGATTTTGACGTCGCAACGCAGTTTAACAAAGGTGGGTCGAGAATTTTTCAGGTGTGGAATGAAAGTGGTGATGAGATTATCGATCAATCGCCTATGCTCGAAGAAGAAGATCGTCGCTTGGCTTACCCGCCAAAATCGGCGTTGGATACACCCTATTTCTTTGATATGGAGGACCAGTATCCTGCACGGGCGGTGTTTCAATTAATCGATACACAGTGGGGATGGGTCGAGGAGCAGCCAGACCTGGTAGTCGATGAGAAAACCAAGTCCATGCGGGTTCAGTTGCTTGTTGTCAGAGAAAGAACATCCCTGGATAGATCGCTGACACAACTACGAAATTGGATGCTTTTGATTGCAGCGATCATACCGATTGTGACATTTGTTATTGTCTATATCGCCATAGGCCAGGGGCTTTCTCCGCTGCGGAAGCTTGCAAGGCAAGTGAATGCAATTCAATCAAGCACGGAAAAGCTTGACCCGACTGCTCTTTGGCCGGCCGAAATTTCTCTTGTGGTGGATATGCTTAATGGGCTGCTGCATCGCCTTGAGCTGACCTTGGTCAGAGAGCGCCGCTTTAACGCAGATGTCGCCCATGAACTCAGATCCCCACTCGCAGAGTTGCGCCTCGCGACAGATATCGCCCTGCGTTCGCAAAACAGTCATGAGCGTCTTCTGACGGCGGTGCATCAAGCTAACGATCTGTCCCATTCCATGGCGGATCTGGTCAATTCAATGTTATTGCTTGCTCGTTTTCAGACGGGAGGCGCGAGACCGGAAATCGAAAGTATCGATCTGTCGCCTATTTATGAGAGGCAGTGTCAGACGATTTTACACAAAGCTCGTGAAAGAAACTTGATTGTGGTTATGCATAAGCCGGGAGGATTGATCTTCGATAGCGATAGAGGGCTTTTTTCGAGGATATTGTCGATACTTTTCAGTAATGCCGTAGCGTATGCTCCTGCCGGATCCATAGTAAAGCTGATGCTGATTCGCAATGGTAGCGGGTTTAAAATAATCTCGGTAAACCGTGCCCCGGATCTTGAACAAGACGATCTTGACAAGCTGTTTCAACCCTTCTGGAGAAAAGGGGAGTCACGTGAGCAGAGAGATCATTATGGAATCGGCTTGGCAATCGTTAAGGAGGCCGCTATCTGTTTGAATCTGGATGTCAGTGCTGAGCTCGATTCAGATCAACAGCTGTCAATTATCATCAGCTCTAAAAACTGATTTTGTGACCTCATGATGGTACATATCGATCAGTAGTTCTGATAAGCGGGGATGGCAATCGCGGCCAGGATGCCGATCACGAACAGCAGTATCAACAGCAGGACGATCTTCAGCAACACACCCCGGTTGGGTGGCGGTGGGGGGCCGAATCGGTTGTTACCCTTGGTTCCCGGTATGAACCAGAA
>JARRNW010000112.1:0-14868 GCA_037384565.1 Candidatus Thiodiazotropha sp. | reverse complement strand
TTTTTAGGATTTGCTCCAGATCAATTGGATGGTGGCGCTGCGACGGATGTCGGTCAACCGATCTGTGAACTCCTGAATATTCTCGCTCAGCAGATCCGCCAGTTCGAGCTTGGCGTCCCTCTCCTCGATTAATTTTTCACGTTCCATGTGGGTTTGCGCGATGTCTTGTCGTTGCCGATGTTTGCTAAGGGATGTGACCTTCGGATGGTCATCGAAACGATCGAGAAATTGCGCCTTGCGGCCCTGAATTATGGCTCGATCGAGTTCCAGGATCTCGCTATTGAGTTGTTCGACGACTTCCAACTGCTCATCCCAGATGGTGAACAGGTTGTCGACCCCCTCCTCGATCCAGTCCTGGATCTCCTGCATGTGCTGGACTCGCAGCATCCGCATCACGCGGGTCGTGTCGGGCATCAACAGCAGTTGTTCGTATAAATCGATCCAGCCCTCTTCCCGGTAGTTGAACAGTCTGTTCATGTAGTAGAGCAGCAGCCCCACCGATTCACCGTAGATATGGGTCAGACGCTTGAGCATCCGCAGGTAACCATCGGCGCGAATCTCGGTCTTTTCCGAGCGGATGAATTTTGAGATTTCCACCAGCATCTCACGCAACTCACCGATGTCGCTCGGTTCCGCGCGATGGGTCAGGGAGTATTCGAGGAAATCGAAGTATTGCTTGACGATACGGCAGGATTCATCTTGTGCGAGCACAGGAAGACGATCGACGCTTTCAACCCGGAATCGGGTCGAGCGTTCTGCCATCGCAGGTGTGGTGGCATCGCTTATGAGCTCATCTTTCATGGGTGTTGATTGCCGCACTGATGCACATTGAATTCCCATATTATATTAACATTTACTTATATATCAAGTTTTTTCGGTAATTCCAGCACAACAATCCTCGATGAGCTCGAGAATCCTCCTTGATATCGGCGTGAGAACTGGAAGCTTGAGTGGAATTGTCGGGTATGTGTCCCCTAACTGCATGAAATTACGGAATTAATTGATTTTTATCGGGGATTTTTGTACATTTCACGGTCTTTTGAGAAATCCATACATACAGGCCGGACGAGCTGGGGGAAAACACCATGAATAGTGCTGATACCGCGTGGATCATGACATCCACGGCGTTGAAACACCATGAATAGTGCTGATACCGCGTGGATCATGACATCCACGGCGTTGGTTTTGCTAATGACCTTGCCTGGATTGGCATTGTTCTATGGTGGGCTGGTACGCACCAAGAACGTTTTGTCCGTGCTGATGCAGTGTTTTGCCATCGCCGGACTGGTGTCGATTCTCTGGCTGGTGTTGGGGTACACCCTGGCATTTGGAGAAGGGAATACCTGGATTGGCGATTTGAGCCGCGTTCTGATGGCTGGGGTGGGTAAGGATACCCTGTCGGGAACCATCCCTGAGTCCCTGTTTATGCTCTTCCAGATGACCTTCGCCATTATCACACCGGCTCTGATCGTGGGTGGCTTTGCGGAGCGTATGCGCTTTTCCGCCATGTTACTGTTCAGCGCCATCTGGCTGCTGCTGGTCTACGTGCCGGTAACCCACTGGGTCTGGGGCGGCGGGTGGCTGCAGGAGATGGGATTGTATGATTTTGCGGGAGGCACCGTGGTGCATATCACCGCTGGCGTGGCTGCCCTGGTGGCCGCCCTGGTAATGGGACCGAGGCGTGGATTCGGAACCGCGTCGATGATGCCGCACAACATGACCATGACCATCTCCGGAGCGGGTATGCTCTGGGTGGGCTGGTTCGGTTTCAACGGCGGTAGCGCCCTGGCGTCCGATGGCAGTGCCTCCATGGCCATGCTGGTAACCCACATCTCCGCGGCCACCGGTGCCATGACCTGGCTGGTACGGGAGTGGATCAAGTTTGGCAAACCCAGCGCCTTGGGCGCGGTTACCGGTATGGTGGCAGGTTTGGGCACCATTACACCGGCCTCGGGCTTTGTGGGACCGGCCGGTGCCCTGGTGATTGGGCTCCTGGCGGGTATGGTCTGCTTCAGCGCAACCAACTATCTGAAGCAGGTGCTGAAGATCGATGACTCTCTGGACGTCTTCCCGGTGCATGGCGTGGGTGGCATTCTGGGCACCCTGCTGGCAGGCATCTTCTCCTCCACCTCTCTGGGGATCTTCTCCGGCTACGGATTCGCGGAGGGCATTACCAGCATGGGAGGACAGTTCAAGGTGCAATTGATCGGTGTAATCGCCACCCTGGTGTTCACCGCAGTGGTGACCTTTGTGATTCTCAAGGTTGTCGATGCCCTGGTGGGGCTGCGTGTATCCAGGGAGCAGGAGATCGAGGGGCTGGATATCGTGCTGCACGAAGAGCGCGGTTACAACGAGCTCAGCTGATCATCACGGAGGGGGCTTTCCGGGTTAAGTGCTGCCATTTGGTTTCGGTATACGTTCCCACGCAGAGCGTGGGAACGTACTAGTGCAGTGTCTCATACTAATGCGCGTTTATAGAGGCCCGCACGGGTCCCAAGGCAAGGGGTACGCCTGGCGGCCAATGGCTTGGCGTCACGCTATAATCGCGTATTAGTATGAGACACTACACTAGTGAAGGAACCCAGGACGCTCACTTCGTCAGGTGTTCTGGATCACAGTTTGTGCCGGGATGATGGGGCTCTTGGCTTAACTAAGCGCCGTTCGGCCTCACCTCACCTTGTTTTGTCTGCGGAGTTTTGTTCAGGTTTTGCGATAGCTGGCCAGGGCGCTGTCGGTTTCGTGAAGGGCCACTTCCACCACCGGAAAACCACCGGTTTCCACATGTTCGAAGATCAACCGGGCGATGTTTTCGGCGGTGGGATTGTCGCGCATGACATAGACGGTCTCTCCCGCCTCCCTTAACAAGGGCAGTACGGGATCGTCAGCATGCAATAACATGGTGTGATCCAGGTTCTGATCAATCCAGGACTTGACGTAGTCACCGATATCCGAGAAATCGCACACCATGCCCAGGCTGTTGAGCCTTTCCGATTCGAGGCGAATCACCGCGGTTGCATTGTGTCCATGCAGGTGTTTGCACTTGCCTTGGTGGTTCAGCAGGCGATGGCCGTAGCAGAAGTGGATCTCTTTGGTAACCGTATACATCTCGATCGGAGTCTTGTTTTGACAGGAGCGACAGGGTCGTGGTGGCCAAGTATACGGGGTGGTGATCCATGTCGCCACTAGTATAGGACACTACTACACGAGTGATGCGACCCGCTCGCTGGGTAAAGATTTACAGGCAACCGCCGATGTAACAGATAGTCGACAATTGAACAGCGGAATGGCTATGGCGGATGAGGGTGAGTTTTTTGATGCGGCGCGTGAGGCTGTCGGGCAGTTGAAGAAACTGACTCGGGATTTCCCGCATCTCACGACCCAGCCAGTACGCCATGCGATCGAAACCTGGAATGAGGACCTGTTTCGCCGGGGTGAACTCATCTGGGAGGAACGCCAGCGTGTTAAACGGGAGCAGGCCGCGTTAGAACTTCGGGCTATAGAGCTGATCGATCAAAACCATGTGGATGACGTTCTGGAGATGTTGGCCAACGAATTCGAGCGGGATTTCGATTACTATGATCTGATCGATATGGTGGGTAAGGATCGTTACATCGGTGCTCTCCGGCGGGAGGCCATCGAGCTGGTTCAAAATTGCGTTTCCCCCGAGCAGACGGCCGACCTGTGGAATAGCGTGGGTAAACCTCCGATTGGTGGCGAACGTTGGAATGCGGTGGGGGTCTCTGTTCTGATGGGGTGACCGGCCTGTGATCAGCGGTCTCTCTGAGTTCGGTGAAGACGAGTTGCGGTTGGCTCGCTTTTGGATGCTCTTCCGTGAGCTTGTGTACGACCGCTCTAATTCCGACAGCTAATTTTCCCTTTGGATATTGCCGTGGCTCAAATAGCACCCGGTGTAGAGGTGTGTGCCATCCATTGCGAAGCAGCCATGGAACTGTAGCGCCTCGGGAAAGGGGATATCACTCTCGGGCGAGGTGGAAAAGCCAAAGGTCTGGGCCACGGGGTTGATCTCCAGATTCACCGCCTGAAAGCCAATGAACTGACCCAGAATAGGGTAGTAGCACTTGTACAGACTCTCCTTGGCACTGAACACCAGGCGTTCGGGCAATTCCGGGTTGTGTTGCATGAAAACCTCCTCCCGGGGGGTGTGTACATATCGCGACACGCCTTTAGGCAAAGGTTTCAGAGGTTCTACGTCGACACCCAGGCCGGCCAGATCGGTGGTTCTTGCGCACACCGCTAGGCATACCTCCTGGCAGTGGGAAATGCTCCCTAGGTAGCCATGTGGCCAAAGTGGTTGGCGTTTGTCGCCGCGGAGCAGGGCTTCAAAGGGCGCCTCAAGCCGTGCCAGGGCCTTATGAGCCGCATGTCGTCCTGCCCGGAATTCCCGTTGCCGTTTCTCCCGGGCTCCTTCGATCAATGCCTCTTCCGCTGCGCACAGTGGGGTGGTCCACATGTCGAGGGGCGCTTTGACAATCGAGGTCTGGGGTGGGAAGCAATGGATGAATTGATTGTCCATGGCGAGTGAGCGGGTAGTGTTCCTCCGACTGTGTGGTTGCATTGCACTTTCCCATTTGTGGCAAGGCCTCTTCGGGCCTTCGAACTGGAAATCAGCGCGGCTGGCCAACCCTAGCAGACTCGGCTCTGCAAGGCTATGGGGGCACCCGATTGCAAACGGCGTGAAAGCGCTTGACCGGTTGTTCGTTCCCATGCCATGCTGCATCCCATGAATCTGATCAATCCGACCACCCTTATGTTTAAACCGTGCCGACTGCGCCCATGGGTAGTCTATGCCGTCATCTGTGGTCTGGGGGGCTGATTCAGCGATTCTGTTTTAAACGATCAGCAAAGAATTTTCTCAAGGCCGCAGATGGAAACATCTGCGGCCTTTTTCGTTATGGAGGTTATGTCATGTCGGTGCCGGCTGCGTTTATCGGCGTTGTGCTTATCTGGGGCACTACGCCACTGGCCATTCAGTGGAGTGGTCAGGGTGTGGGGTTTCTTTTCGGGGTGACCGGTCGGATGCTGATCGGGGTTACCCTGGCCATGCTGGTGTTACGCCTGATGGGGCTGCGTCTGCCGTGGCACGAGTCGGCACGACGTACCTATCTGGTTGCCGGATTGGGCATCTATCTGAGCATGACCCTGGTCTACTGGTCCGCCCAGTACATACCCTCCGGCTGGATCTCGGTGGTGTTCGGGCTTTCGCCGATCATGACTGGACTGATGGCGCGGATCTGGTTGCAGGAGACCGGATTGACCTTGCCTCGGCTGTTCGCCGTGCTGGTGTCCCTGGCGGGCCTGGCGACGGTCTTCAGTGTGGGTGTTCAGACCGGTGGTGTGTTCGTCCTGGGATTGGTCGGGGTGCTGTTGGCGGTGATTACCCATTCAGCCAGTTCAGTTTGGATCAAGCGGATTGATGCCCAGTTGCATGGTCTGGTGGTGACCACGGGGGGGCTGATGGTGGCAGTGCCCCTGTTCCTGGTGAGCTGGTTCCTTCAGGGACAGGGCTGGCCTGAAGTCGTGGGAGTACGCGCTCTGATGGCCATCTGCTATCTCGGGGTGATCGGGTCGGTGCTCGGGTTTACGCTTTACTTCTATATACTGCGCCACCTGGAGACCACCAAGGTGGCCCTGATCACCTTGATGACCCCGATACTCGCCCTGTTCGCAGGGGCTTGGCTGAATGCGGAATCCATTGAGCCACAGATCTGGGTCGGTACCGGATTGATCCTGGCGGGTCTGATCGGTTTTGAGCGCCCGGCATTTGGAAGAATGGCTCAGTGGCGACCGGTCAGGGCCAGTGAGAGCGAGGGCCAGTAGGTGATGATCACTACCGCGCCGAGCAGGAGCAGGAACCAGGGAAGGGTGGCGCGGTAGATGGTTATGATCGGTTTGTCGAAGCGGTAGCTGGCAATAAACAGGTTCATGCCAACCGGTGGGGTGAAATAACCGATCTGCATATTCGCCAGGAAAATGATCCCCAGATGCACCGGATCGACCCCATATTGGATCGCCACTGGCAACAGCAATGGTACGACAAGCACCAGGGCGGAGAAGGGGTGCCCAGTATCAGTAGGAACAGGTTGAGCAGGATCAGGAAGGTGAGCGGGTCGTGGACCTGTTCATGCAGCCAACTGAAGAGCTGACCGGGGACATCCGCGTCGATCATGTAGTTGGTGGAGGCCAGGGAGAGTCCCAGGATCACCAGTATGCCACCCACCAGCAGCATCGATTCCCGCATCAGGCCTGGAAGTCGGCCCAGGGGGATCTCTCTGTGGACGAAGACCTCGGCGATTAATACGTAGAGCACAGTTACCGCGGCGGCCTCCGAGATGGCGAAATAGCCGCTGTAGATACCGCTCAGCAGCAGGATCGGCAGGGGGATCTCCCAGGCGGCATCCCGCAGGGCGTCCAGGGCTTCCGGCATCGAAAACCGGGTGAGCGGAATGTGGCGGCTGGAGTACAGGGCCCAGGCCATGAGGATCCCCAGCATCAAAAGCCCGGGCAGGATGCCGGCGAGGAACATCTCATCCACGGTGATCGACCCCCCCAGTCCCAGCTGCTGGGCCACCACCGCGTAGAGGATCAGGGGCAGTGCCGGGGCGAACAGCAGCCCCAGGCTGCCCGAGGTGGTGACCAGGCCGAGGCTGAAATCGTTCCGGTAACCGGCCTGTTGCAGGGCCGGGTAGAGCAAGGCGCCGAGGGCCACGATGGTCACGCCGGAGGCGCCGGTGAAGGCGGTGAACAGGGCGCAGGCGACCAGGGCGACGAAAGCCATGCCCCCCGGCATCCAGCCCAGCAGGGCCTGGGTCAGGCGAACCAGTCGGAGGGGCGCCTTGCCTTCGCTCAGCAGGTAGCCGGCAAAGGTGAACAGGGGAATGGCCATCAGCACCGGGGTTTCGGCCAGCCGGAAAAACTCGATGGCGACGATGGAGAGATCGATATCGGACTGGTAGAAGCCCCACAGGGCCATGGCACCGATGACCACGAACAGGGGCGCGCCGCTGATCGCCAGCAGGATCAGGCCCAGGGTGACGATCATGCGGATTTATCCCGAGGAGACTGGAATGGGATGTTGAGGAGAAATTTTAAACCCATGAGGGTGAAGCCAACGGGAATGATGAGTTCACCCACCCAGGCGGGTAGATTGGAAAACAGGGTCGATCCCTCCTGCCACTCCACATAGACGAAACGGGCGGCATGCCAACCGATGGTGAGGCAGACCAGTGCGCTGAATAGGTCATGTACCCTGGCAAGCCCTGCCTGTGCCTTTTCGGACAGGGTGTGGGAGAGCAGGTCGATGCGCAGGTGGCGGTGATCCCGGGTGGCGGCGATGGCGCCGAACAGGGCGATCCACAACACCAGAATGCGCAACACCGGGTCTGCCCACACCAGACCGCTGTCGAACAGATTGCGCAGTACAATCTGACTGCCCGCCAGCAGAATCATGCCCCCGAGCAGGAGCGCCATGAGGATCTCCTCGAGTCGGGTGATGAGGCGCTGAACCCGGATCAGCCGGTCATTCATGGATGGGCGTGGTCCGCGCGTTGCGCCTGAATGAGTTGCTGCATCTCTTCGAGCAGTCCCCCGGTATCGAGTTTGCCGGACTTTTTCAGGCTCAGGAGGGTGGCGTTGGCATGGGTCTCCCAAGCCTGCTGCTGTTCCACACTGGGCGCGATGAAATTGATGCCCTGCTGTTGCAGAGCGGCCAGGGCGGATTGGGTGTCTTCCCGGTTCTGCTTGTTGAGCGTGATGAAGGTTTGACTCAGGGTTTTCCTCACCAGGGCCTGGTCGGCTTCACTGAGTTTGTTGAAGGCTTTCTTCTCGATCACCAGGGTGGCGTACAGGTAAGCCAGGGGTACCTTGGTCAGATAATGGACCCGGGTGTACCACTGCAAGGCGATGGCGCCGATCGGGGCGCTGGCGATGGTGTCGATGAGCCCGGTCTGCAGACCGGTGAGCACATCGGTCAGGGGCAGGGGGATGGGGGTGATACCCAGTTCACTGAACATATTGGCGTTGATCTCATCGCCCTCAGGGATCCAGATCTTCAGGCCCTTCATGTCCTCTGTGGTTTTGACCGGGCTGTTGGAGAACAGGTAGGCAAACCCCCCCTCGCTGAGACCGAAACTGATGTATCCTGATGTTTCCAGGCCATCGATGATCTGCCGGTCCATGACCTCGCGTACCGCATCCACCTCTTGCAGATTACGAAATTGAAACGGCAGTGACAGGGTTTGGGCTTGCGGGGATATGGCGCTCAGACCGCCGCCGGTGATTGCTCCGCCCTGTAGCTGGCCCATACGGATCTTGCGCAGCACGCTGTTGTCGTTACCCATGACCCCGCCGGGGTAGAAGCGGATGCTGACCCGTCCTTGGGATTGTGCCTCAATTGACTTGGCGGCAGCTCGCATCTCTTTCATCCAGCTGCTGCCGTCCGGGGCCAGGGTGGCGATCTTGAAAACGGTTTTTGCTTCACACAGGGTGGCGAAGCCGAGCATGAGTAGTATCAGGACGAGGGTGTGAACCCGGTGGGTTTTGCGATTGAAAGGCAGCGTCATGGTCATGGGATCAGATCAGGTTCAGGGGTGAAGGTTCATACCGGTGTATCAAAAGTAGTCTTCCTGGAGTAACGCTCGCGCTTGTTGTTGGGCCAGGATGTTACTCAAGGTCAATCCGGGTTGTCGTGGATCGGCCTCGATTACCTCATTGAGCAACCGGTCGTGCAGGGTTTTATCAAAAACCAGGCGGGCGTAGTGTCGAGCGTATTCCAGTTTGGCCATCAGGTCCTTGCCCGAGGAGTAGGCGATGGCCTGTTCAAAATGGGTTCGGCCGATTTCCGGGTGGCCCCCCAGGGCCGGAGGGATCTGGCTGTTGATGACCCCGAGATAGAGTTGCGCCCGGCCGTTTTCATAGCCCGGATTCTGCTTCACTACCAGTTCCAGCATGGCCTCCACTTTGGCCAGCTCAGCCACCGCGTTCCAGTCATCGCTGTGGGCCTGGATCCAACCCGCCCAACTGGCGGCATACAGGTAGAGGCCTTCGAGGTCCTGGGTATCGCCCTGATTCAGAGCGGTGACGAAATGATCGAAGGGCTGGTGGCGGTTTTCGCAGATTTGGGTCTGGGTCTGGCAGAATCCCCGCCCTGCGTAGTCAAGGGCCTTATCGGTAAGGATTTTGCGACGTTCGGGCGCCTCCACCAGTCCCCCGGCGTAGGCGCCGTACAGGCGCGCCCCGGCGTACAGCAGCGGTTTATCATCCGGGCTGTCCGCAATCAGGGAATCGATGAGCAGCAGATAGGAGGGCGCGCCCTGGCGCACGATCTCCGGGTCGGTCTGGTCGAGCATCGCCTGGGAGAGGCTGGCGGCCAAGCGGTCGGTGCCCAGGGAGACGCACCCGTTGGACAGGGTGATGGCGAGTCCGCACAGGAGTGTGGCGAGCAATTTACCGAGCGGAGTATTTTTCATCGGGGAATTGTGACAGATTTCGGTTGGTTTTTTTAGTTTGCTTGAAGTAGGCCAATCTACCCTTTATCTTGCGGGGAAAGAATAGAGTAACCGGACACCTGAATTCAGGTGCCGGAAAATACTTCCTGTATCCGCGGATTCAGGGAATAACCAACGAGGGGATGGCACGTGGAGATTATCACCAATCTGATTAATGGGTTGAACGGGATTGTCTGGGGGCCGTTGATGCTGGTTCTGATTCTGGGAACCGGCCTTTTCCTGATGGTTCGTCTCAAGGTCATGCCCTTGGCGCGACTGGGGTATGGTTTCCGCATGCTATGGCGGGGTCGTGAAGGGTGCGGAGAAGGTGAAATCAGTCCGTTCAATGCGTTGATGACCTCACTCTCAGCCACTATCGGAACCGGTAACATTGCCGGCGTCGCCACCGCCATCGCCATGGGCGGTCCGGGAGCCCTGTTCTGGATGTGGTGTACCGCCCTGGTGGGGATGGCCACCAAGTACGCGGAGGCAGTGTTGGCGGTGCGCTATCGGGAGGTGGATGAAGACGGTAACCATGTTGGCGGACCCATGTATTACATCAAAAACGGCCTGGGCGGTTCCTGGGCCTGGCTGGGTACTCTGTTTGCAGTGTTCGGCGCCCTGGCGGGGTTTGGTATCGGCAATACGGTACAGGCCAACTCGGTGGCCCATGCCCTGATGGACCATGAGCAATTGGCTATTCCTCCCATGGTGACCGGCCTCGTCATGGCGGTCCTCGCCGGATTGGTGCTGATCGGGGGTATCCGGCGCATCGCCGAGGTGGCGGGCAAACTGGTGCCGTTCATGGCCATCGCCTATCTGCTGGGGGGCGTCGTGGTACTGGCTCTGCATCTGGGCGAGATACCGACTGCCGTTGGTATGATTGTGCAGCATGCCTTTACGCCAACCGCCGCTACCGGCGGATTTGCCGGCGCGGCGGTCTGGGCAGCGATCCGTTTCGGTGTCGCGCGGGGCATCTTTTCCAACGAGGCAGGTCTGGGTAGCGCCCCCATCGCCCATGCCTCGGCCGCGACGGACAACCCGGTGCGGCAGGGTACGGTGGCCATGCTGGGGACCTTCATCGATACCCTGGTTGTTTGTTCGGTTACCGGCCTGGCGATCGTGGTCACTGGCGCCTGGACCGGGGGCGAGACTGGGGCTTCCCTGTCGTCCGCTGCGTTTGAACTGGCTTTGCCTGGGGTGGGTAGCTATATCGTCAGTTTCGGACTGGCGGTCTTTGCGTTCACCACCGTTCTTGGCTGGAGCGTCTACAGTGAGCGTTGTGTGGAGTATCTGGTCGGGGTCAAGGCCATCACCCCTTTTCGGGTGCTCTGGGTGATCATGATTCCGGTTGGCGCCATGGCCCAGGATCAACTCGATTTTGTCTGGTTGATCGCGGATACCCTGAATGCCCTGATGGCGATTCCAAATCTTATCGCCCTGTTGATGCTCAGTCCGGTGGTGGTGCAGTTGACTCAGGAGTATTTCAAGGACCGTTGAAGCACCCGTCCTCAGGGTTAGGATTCAATTTCGGATGGCGCGAAACGCAGATACAGGTAGCGAATGATATTATCGGATTCGTACAGCCACTCCACCTGATCCGGGTGTTCGATTCTCAGGCAGGGTGCCTGGGACTTGCCGCCACCCAGATGCAGTTCCCGCTTCCACTCGGGCTTCTTTGCGGTATTGCGCTGTTCAATCGGTACATTGAGATGGCGGATCACCCGTCGAACCCGGGCGCAGTATCCACAAAATGGCAGGAAGTAGAGGGTCAGGCTACGCGCCGACGCCTCTACCTGCCATTGGTGTTCCGCTGAGCGCTGGATCGGCGGGTAGAAGAGGCGATTGAGCCAGTGAAACATCAGACGGTCTGTTTCGAACCGCCCAAACATTCCGGGGAATCAGGTACCGTACCCCCATGATTGAACCAGTCCTGGGGAGTCAGGGTATGCAGGGCCAGGGCGTGTACACCCCCTTGCAGCTCCTCCGCCAGGACCTTGTTCACCTGGCGGTGCCGGGTGATCAGCTTCTCGCCCTCAAAGGACTCGCTCACGAGCACGATCTTGAAATGGGATTCACTGCCTTCCGGCACATTGTGGTTGTGGCTCTCGTTGATCACCTCCAGGTGCAGAGGCGAGAAGCTGTCCTGGAGTTTCTGTTGGATGTTTTGCTGCATGGTGGTCATGGATCTTTACCTGTACGTCGAGTTGCGTTGTCGGGTTACTTGTATGGTGATACTAGTGTATCCCTTCACAGTTTCAGGATTTCCCTCACAAACGGAATGGTCAGTCGTCGCTGTGCGGCAAGGGAGGCCTGATCCAGTCGATCCACCAGAATGGTAATGAAATGGATGTCCCGGGGAATGCGCTGGAGCAGAAAACTCGCGGTTTCGACACTCATGGAGAGCCCCCGACTCTCCGTATTGCGCAGCAGCAGTTCCAAACGCTCCTCGTCGTTCAGGGGTATCAGGTGGTAGCAGGGGCCCCAAGTCAGACGCGAGGCCAGGTCGGGCAACCGCAGCGGCAACCGTAGCGGCGGTCGATCGCTGGCGACCACCAGTTGCGCGCCCCGCTCGCGCAGGTTGTTGAACAGGTTGAATATAGCCCCTTCCCAGTCCGGGTGTCCCGCCAGTTGCTGTAGGTCATCGAGGCAGACCCTCTGAAACTGCTCAAGTCCATCGAGCATCTCTGGGGCCAGTCCCTGCTCCGATTTGAACGGCAGATAGGCGGCAAGCCCCCCCTCACTCTGAGTCTGCTGACAGGCGGATTGAAGCAGGTGGCTTTTGCCACAGCCCGATTCTCCCCACAGATAGAGGAATTGATCCTGATTTCCACGCAGTCTGGACAGAGCCTCTGCGTTGCGCCCGGGAATGAAGTGGGCGAAATCCACCCGGGGACGGATACTCAGGGTCAGGGGCAACTGGGTGGGCATGAGGGTCAGGCGGTCCCCATCAGTTTGTGCACGGTTTCGCCCATGCGGCGGCCCTGGGTGATGCAGATCCGTTTCTCTTCGTCGGTGATCGGCTGTTTGCTGTCCTTCCCCGCAACATGGCTGGCGCCGTACGGGGTGCCTCCGCTCTGGGTGTGTAGCAGGGCGGTTTCGCTGTAGGGAATGCCCATCAGCAGCATGCCGTGATGCAGCAGAGGCAGCATCATGGAAAGCAGCGTGCTCTCCTGGCCTCCGTGCAGACTGGAGGTAGAGGTGAATACGCAAGCCGGTTTGCCGATCAGCTTGCCCCCCATCCAGAGGCTACTGGTGGTGTCGAGAAAATGTTTCATGGGCGCCGCCATGTTACCGAACCGGGTGGGGCTGCCAAGGATCAGGCCATCACATTCGGCCAGGTCCGTGGTGCTGACATAGGGAGCCCCCTGTGCTGGTATGCTGTCCTCCGTGGCTTCGCAGACAGGGGAGACTTCGGGCACGGTGCGTAGTCTGGCGGTAACACCGCTGACCTCTTCGACGCCCCGGGCAATGAGCCGGGCCATCTCCGCGGTGGCGCCGTGTCGGCTGTAGTAGAGGATCAGTACTTCTGCCATCTGAGTTCCTTGTTTGAATGTTTAGGTGCTGGATTAATAATCGGAATGGTGTGGTCTCAGAGCAGCTCCAGCACCTTTTCCGGGGGACGGCCGATGGCTGCTCTGCCGTCTTTGATCACAATCGGGCGTTCGATCAGTTTCGGATGCGCGACCATAGCGTCGATAAGTTGATCGCGGCTCAGTTTGGGGTTGTCCAGGCCTTCCGCTTGATACTCCGCCTCTTTCTTGCGCATCAGATCTCTGGGTTCCAGCCCCAGCATGTTCAGTATGCCCTCCAGGGTTTTTCGGTTTGGCGGGGTTTTCAAGTATTCCACGACTTCGGGTTCTTCCCCCTGCTCCTGTAACAATTGCAGAGTCTGTCTCGATTTACTGCAGCGGGGGTTATGATAGATTTCGATACTCATGGTTTGGCGGCCTTGTGATAAGTTTGCGGCGATCGTCGTCTGCACCCGTGGGGGCATGAGACAATAACCATTATTGTTGGGTTTCTGGGTGTCATTGTAGCCAGGGTGTCCAGTTGACTCCACCGCCAACCGATGGGGGTGTTAGGGGCTTGGAATATTGGAATTGACCCGGTATTCCCGAGAATCAACTAAGGAGCGATACAGGTGAAGCTGAAGACCCTCCAGGAGCGGTATTTCTCCTGGGCTCGACATATACCACCTTTCCTGAAGCTGGTGATGCACCATTTCATTGCCGATGGCGGAGTACAGCATGTGGCGGGGCTGACCTACACCACGCTGTTGTCGCTGGTGCCGCTGATGACCGTGGCTCTGGCCCTGTTCTCGGTGTTTCCCGCCTCGGATCGGATGTCCGAGCAGATCGAAAACTTCCTGTTCCAGAATTTTGTACCGGCCGCCTCCGAGGTGGTGCAGCAGTATCTGCGGGATTTCAGCCAGAAGGCCGGAAAACTGACGGGTGTCGGTTTTGGTATGTTGATTGTTGTGGCGCTGCTGCTGATGAACAACATCAACAAAGCATTCAACACCATCTGGCATGTACGTAAACGCCGCTCTCCCCTGGCCCAGTTCACCGTGTACTGGGCGATTCTCTCCCTGGGGCCCATTCTCATTGCGATCAGTGTGGCGGGTACCTCCTATTTGGTCTCGATTCCGTTCCTTGATCAGACTATGGCGGTGGCTCAGGTGCGCTCCAAACTGCTGAGTCTGATGCCGGTGATTCTCTCCACGGTGGCCTTCAGTCTGCTCTATGCCCTGGTACCGAACCGCACCGTGCCCTGGCGCAATGCCCTGACCGGCGGGCTGCTGGCCGCGACCCTGTTCGAGCTGTCGAAGCGGGGGTTCGCCCTCTATGTCACGACTTTTCCGACCTATGAAGCCATTTATGGGGCGGTGGCCGTGGTGCCGATCTTCCTGATCTGGATCTACCTCTCCTGGATGGTGACCCTGCTGGGTGCGGAGTTCACCTACTGTCTGAGTATCTACCATGAGAACTGGCAGGAGAGACTGAGTCAACGGGGCAGTGATTTCCTACTGGCATTGCGTCTGCTGGGGGAGTTGCGGGCGTCGCAGCATGACGGGCGTGCTCTCGGTACCCGGGCGCTTGTGGAGCGTTTGCCGGGGGTTACCGAAGAACGGGTCGAGCATGTGATGAACCAGCTTGGAGAGGCCCTTATGGTGCTTCGGACCGATGAGCGGCGTTGGGTGCTGGCCCGGGACCTGCGTCAGGTTACTCTCAACGACCTGTATCAATCGGCCCACTATGTACTGCCGGGGGATGATTCACTGAATGATGTGTCGGAATCCCTGAGGGAGATGTTGCAGGGGCTCAACGGCGATCTGAGCAAAGCCATGGACAAGCCGCTGGAA
>JARRNW010000111.1:0-8800 GCA_037384565.1 Candidatus Thiodiazotropha sp. | reverse complement strand
CTGAAGAAGCCACGGACACCCCCCCATCCCTTGTGCTGATTGGCGCCAGTTCGATCAGCCTCAGAGTCGGCGATACCTACACCGACGCGGGCGCAACCGCTTCTGATCAGGAAGATGGCGACCTGACCGCACAGATCGTCACCCGGTCCGATGTCAACACCGATAGTATCGGGAGCTATCAGGTCAGCTATTCTGTCGAGGATTCCGACGGAAACCGGGTCGATGCGGTGCGAACTGTCCAGGTTACGGCAAGTGCTGCAACCGTCAACTTTTCCCCCAGTTGGGAGAGTAACTTCGACCTACCACCCCAGGATGTCAACGGTTGGTCCAAATTGAGCCCATCGACGGACTCCCGACTGATCTATGTCTCAAGCAGTGAGGGTGACGATGCGACCGGGCGGACCTATCAGCCGGAGGATAGCGAGATTGGGGACGATCCCTTCAACCCGGCGGCCAACATACAGCCTTTTGCCAGCATCGATGCGGCATTGGCTCAAACACGGGAAGACTATCCCGACTATATCCTGTTGAAACGGGGCGACAGCTGGACGACAAGCCGCCCCATCGCCCTGAAGGCGGGGCGCTCCGCAAACGAACGTAGTGTACTCAGCTACTATGGCTCCGATATTGCACGACCGATGGTCAAACCCTATGGGGTCAATCTGGATGATGCCAGCTACTCCGCGGTGGTTGGCATTCAATTCACTGCGACACAGCGCAATCCCGCGTCTCCTGACTTCGTCGGCCTGGAGAATGTCGCAAATATCTCGGGGTTTCACCTGTTGGGGGGTTATGGCAACAGCCTCATCGGCCACGTCCTGATCGAGGACTGCCTGTTCGAGTGGTTCGCTGTTAACTCCATTCAATCCGGTATCGACAACGGTGGACCGGTTCTCGAGAATGTGGTTCTGCGCCGCAACATCATCGCCAATAACTACAGCACCCTGTCGCATTCCCAAGGCATCTTTTCCGCCTGGTCTTCCGTGCTGCTTGAAGAGAATACCTTCGACCACAACGGCTGGTACCAACAGGCCTTTAGTGGATCGACAAAGGCCGATGGCGTCGCCACCATGTTCAACCACAACACCTATTTCGCGGAATCCCGCAATACCATATTCCGCAACAACCTTTTCATTCGCAGTTCCAGCATAAACAACAAATTCACCTCGAACACCACGGAGGGCACCAATCAGATCCTGTCCTGGAATATCCTGGTGGACAACAATCTCTATGTGGACGGCGAAATCGGCATCAGTCTTGGCGGTAACAAAGACCAGGACAACGGTCCACGCTGGCGTGATATCTACGTCACCAACAATATCATGATGCATATCGGGCGCTCCCAACCGACCAACCGGGTTCTGGGCTGGGGTCTGGAGATCGACGACTGGGACGGCGGTCTGGTCAAGGGCAATATCTTCACCCACTGGGGTGACGCCACTGTTAGTAACACCTATGCCACGGTTTCATCAGGTGATACCCAAAATGTGGAATTCAGCGACAACATCGTCCACAACGTACAAGGCGGTAATGCACTATTTCAGTTCAGAGACGGCACCCTGCAAAGCGGCATCACCTTTTTTAACAATGAAATCGATGCTTCAGGCAATGAACGGCTGGTCCTGTCAACACTCACTGAATCCGGTGGATTCCATGACAACTATTTCTATTCCACGGCCGATGAATCGAACTGGTTCTCGATCAATGATACTAAATACTCCAGCCTGGACGACTATCGTACAGCTACAGGCGATAACACTTCGGTTGCCGAAGCCCGCAGCTATGTGGACCCGGAGCGGACCCTTGAAACCTACCTGAGCAGCATCGGATACGCCTCCGATATGGACAGCTTCATAAGCGAGGCGAAACAGCAATCGAAATTCCATTGGCGTAATGCACTCACCGCGATTACGATCAATGCCTATATCCGCGAAGGCTTTTGTCTGCAAGGGAATGCCCAATGCCGTTAAGCCTTGACTTCACTAACCGATCTTTTAACCTGTCCTCGCGGCCGGCACTCCGAGCGGTTCTGCGACTCGGGTTTTAACCTCTCGCCGAACGCTCCGGGGTAACCCCGGGGACTTTTACTTAGCCGACATTTCCGTGGCCGGTACAACGCTGCGCTCCACGCAGACAAGTACCGGCCTTACATGCTGGGTCGGAGGCCGGCCGCGCCTCTCTCTCTCGGAACATAAACCGGGAGATTCACGCATCATTTGCCGGGGAATGGATTGTCTCGCATCAACAACAACCTGCGACTGCTCGCCCTCTCTCTGCTGGGAGGCGACTGGAACAAGGTTTCTCTTACCGAAAGGCTCACGCGCTGCATTTCAGGGGGATTACCCGATCCGGAGCGGTTGGCGGCCCGCCTGATCTTTCATTTCGATGAGCACACCCCGCCGTCCCGGAATCAGCTTATCGCCTTTCTTGCAAACCAGGACGAACTGCACGCACGGTTTGAAAAGCCAAGCCATGAAGCCTTGAAAATCCTTTTGGATCCGCAGGTGATGAGTCCACCACCAAAGAACCTGGTGACCTTTCCCCTGCCGCAACTGCCTACCGCGAAGGATGTCAGAGAGTGGCTGGACCTTTTAGATCACGAACTGAACTGGTTCGCCGATATCGAGCGCCGCCAGTGCCGGGTAAAGGCGTCCCGACTGCATCACTATGATTATCGCTGGATCGAAAAGCGTTCGGGTCCGCCTCGGTTGCTCGAAATCCCCAAAACCCGTCTCAAGTCGATCCAGGGCCGGATACTCACGGAGATACTCAATCGGGTTCCGCCCCACGATGCCGCCCATGGCTTTACCAGGAACCGCTCCACCCGGAGTTTCGTCAAGCCCCATACCGGACAAGCGGTCTTACTGCGCATGGATTTGAAGGACTTCTTTCACAGCGTACCGGTAGCCCGCATCGGCGCCCTGTTCCGGCGTCTTGGCTATCCCCGGAACGTTGCACGACTGATGCAGGGACTGTGCACTCACACCACCTCGGCATCCCTGGCGGGGGGATCGTTTCGAGCCCTTCCCTGGAGGATGCAAAAACGTCTCACCGACAAACATCTGCCTCAAGGCGCACCGACCTCCCCCGCCCTGGCCAATCTTTGTGCCTGGCGTCTCGACTGCCGCCTGCAAGGGGTCGCCGACCGCTACTCGCTGAGCTACACACGCTATGCGGACGACCTCGCCATGTCAGGCGAACCTGAACTGCGCAGACTCGCGCCCTTCCTTCAGAGTTTGATCGGCGCCATCGCCCTTGAAGAGGGTTTTGAGGTAAACCCTCGTAAGACCCGAGTACAAACCCAGTCCCAATCCCAACGGCTGGTGGGTGTGGTCATCAACGAGAAAGCCAATCTACCCCGGGAGGAGTTCGACCGCCTGAAGGCGATTCTGCACAATTGCATACGCTACGGACCTGCGAGTCAGAACCGCCAGGGACTGGGTGATTTCAAGGCACATCTGGCGGGAAAACTCGCCTATGTACGGGGACTCAACCCCGCCCGGGGCGAGCGACTGCAACGCTTGTGGAGCCGGATTCAATGGCCGGGGACATTGTGACTACAATCAGACATTCCAACCTGATCTCTGTCCATCCACAGTTTCGTCGCGGTTAAGCAACAACGTCCCAGGGGCTTTCCAGCCCCCTTCAGGATTGCGGAAATCAGCTACGGCTGACATAATAAGCAACGTTATAACATTACATTTATTCAGAGCTCAATTCCTATTAAGCAGATTCGCGCCATCAAGATAAAAGATTAAAATGTAATGATTTCAATAACATGACAAGCAGCAATAGTCATTACTTTTACTCTGACGCCAAACCACAGCACTCGATTAAAACGATACTGATCCTGCTGTTTCTTCTGGCTCAAACCGCATCGCTGATGCATGCTGCGGTTCATAATTTTCATGACCCTGATGAGTACTGCGATACCTTCCAAAGCCTGGAAAAACACCACTACATCGTCGGTGTTGTGGCGACACCGGTCTGCCATATTCTCCTGCACAGGGCTGAAACCACCTTCCGTTTACCTAAAACCTCCCTGCACAGTTCGCAGTTTTATGAGGCTCGCGCCTCACCTGCGCGCTCCACTCTGCTGACAATCACTGATTTCCGCGATCCTCCCTATTGGGGATAAAGCCTGGCCTATCGTGCACGCGCCCAGTAGAAGGCGCGCTTTTGGATCGCAGAATCTCATTCTGTTGAAACTGTTGGCTGGACAGCGGTCTGCCGGCAGGGGCCTGTCTCCAACACCCGCTTGAAGGCTTGGTCTTTATGGAGTTAAAAAATGAAACACACCTCAAAACTAATTTTCGCATCCTTACTGTGCACTCAGGCGTTTCTGTTGGCTGGCTGTGGCGGTTCCAGTAACAACGATTCACCCGCCAACGATTTATCCACCAATGAAACCACCCTTGGCCTGCCGGAAGAGATGCATCTGATCATGCTCAATGCGTTGAGCGGAGCCTACTACAGCTTTGACAGCACAACAGAAGTCCGTACCGATCTCAATGAGATGGCGGCCACCAGCCAGGACAGTGCGGTGCAGAATCTACAGATCACTGACATTTCGACCATCGGACACTATTTTCATTGGGCCGACTTCCGAGTTGCCAACAACGAAGAGCTGCTGGACATGAAATACCTGCTCATGGTTCCGGATTACACTCTCAGTGATCCCATCAATGCGGACCAATTTGTGCACCTTGCCCACTTTCACGGAGATCAACTAGCTGCCCATGATGCGGAAGAGTTCCGTGATCCAGAAGCTGGCAGTGACAAAGCCGCCGCGCTTGAGCGGTTGAACGACGTTGTCGGTCAACAGCAGGCCCTGGAAGAGGAAATCTCGGAAGTATTGCCGAACGGAGAACAGCTCTGCCGCGCCTATGTCGATCCTTACCAGCAGTTCGAGCTTGAGCAAGTGGCCGAAGGTGAAGGTGACGCACATGATCATGGTGCACTGGTGCATTTTGCTCTGACCGAGAGTGGCCATGTCTACTTTTTTGCAGAGCATGAAGGTGTGCTCGAACAGACCCAGGGTTATGTTGTGCTTGATGATGTGGTGACGATCGCTGATTGCAACCGCACCACAATCGCCCGGGCCAGCGATGATGGCATACTCATTTTTGTTCCCGACACACAACTTCTCTATCTGGTGGACTCCCACGGCGCCGATTTTCACCAGCACTCGACCTGGCCCATCTCACTGCTAATGCCCGAAGGTGTGAGTGCCGACCTGCTTGCTGTTATTGGTAGTGGCTCAGAGCACGATCACGATCACGAGTGAACCTGTCCTCAATCTGCAAACCATCCCGGCATCCAATGATGCCGGGATATGTCGGGTGTTAATTCATGAGAAAATTGGCTTTGAGTATGCTCGCACTGCTGAGCGGGATGGCTTCAGCAGAGACTGAGCTCGAAACGATCACCGTCTTTGGTTCACAAGATGAAGCACAACAATCCAAAGATACCGAAACCCTGCGCAAAGGTGCCAAAAATGCAACCTTGGGCGGCTATCTGGATAGTTTACCCAATGTAGACTCTGCCACTTACGGCGAAGCCGTCGGCCGCCCTGTGATTCGCGGGATGAGCGGCTATCGGATAAAAATTCTGCATAACGACAATCAGCTGAGTGATTTGTCCGCCATGAGCCAGGACCATGCAGTAGCAGTGGCTCCACGCGCCTCTGAGCGTATCGAACTGCTGAAAGGCCCCGCATCACTTCTCTATGCCGCGCAGGCAGGCGGAGTGATAAAAATCAGTGATGCCCTGGATGCCCCCTTCCCGGAGCCTGGTCTCAAGGGTGAACTGTCCGGTGATATTCGCTCAAACGCTGAAAGTTATGGCATGGACTCCCATATCAGCCTGGCTAACGAGCATTGGGCGTTACAGCTGGGCGGTCTGACACAGGAGTCCGATCCCTACCAATCCGGTGATGGAGAGACGATTGCCGATTCAGATGTTAACACCGATCAAGGGCAGCTCAGCCTAGGCTGGCGTCCCAATCCGAGCAGCGAACTGCAAATCAATGCAACCAGCCTGGAAAAAGACTACGGGATTCCCAATGCCACACCGGAAGCCACCCGTATCAATATGCAGCGGGATGATCTGGGATTTAAGTATCGCTATCTGCCCAGCCCACTCTGGCTGGATGAGATCACCCTTGACCTGCTGAGCAGCGACTATCTGCATGACGAAACCGAGGGAGGAAGGAAAGACGGGCTATTCGGACAAGAACAACAGCGTGGCACGATAGACCTGATGTGGGCCACCGATGACTGGTGGGGCGAGACGCGCCTAAGTTATGTCAGCAGTGAATTGAAAGTCTGTCACGAGCATGGTGCATGCGACGGGTTCGATGAGGCCTCACGCAGCGGCACCCACCTGGGTGAGGCGATAGAACAATACTTGTTGACCAGAGGTCTACCCTACAGTCATGGCCATCCCATGCCTGACACGCAATCCAAAATCTGGCAGGCTTCAACGGTTGCTCAAGTGATGCTCAGCGACAGCCATGAGTTGATTACCGGCATTAACTGGCAATCACGCCAGCTGCAACCGGACCCGGACAACATCCAGGAACAATGGGTCTATCCGACCAGACTGGATCCCGATTATTACGATGAACGGAATGATCACAGCCTAAGTCTGTCATTCGGCATAGACAAGCAGGCGGAAGTAGCTACACCGCCAAGCTGGGAGATAAGCCTGAGCTATCTTGAACGTCTACCCAGTGTTGATGAGTTGTACTGGAATGGATTTCACCACGCGACTGACAGCTATATTTTCGGCAATTCAGAGCTGAAAAAGGAGCAAAGCATAAATTTTGATGCGGACCTGACATTTAAGCATGAGAGCCACCAGATACAATTTTCCACCTTCTACTATCGCTTCTGGGATTATATCTATCAGGATCGCGGCTATGCTGAGAATGGCGTTGCACTAACCGACCCCTTCCACCTCAGCCAAGTATGGTTTACCCGCCAGACTGATGCTGAGTTTTTTGGCGGATCACTACGCTATGAAAACAGACAGGCACTACTCAGCGTGGAACCGAACTTTACCTTTTGGGGACAGATCGATCTACTGCGGGCAACCGACAGGGATGGTAAAAATCTGCCACGCACCGCTCCTGCCAGTGCGGAAATCGGCGTGCAATTCGAACAGCTGGACTGGTTGGCCAAACTGAGTTTCAAACGGGTTGCCAAAGCCCGCAATCTGGCCCCGCAAGAAGAGGAAACACCGGGCTACAACTGGCTGTCGATCTACTTGCAACATAACTGGCGGATCGCCGAACAGGAGTTGAAGCTGTGGCTCAAAGGTGAGAATTTATTGGATGAATTTGCCCAAAACCACCTGTCAGTATTGAAGGATACCGCGCCCTTACCGGGGCGCCAGATTACTGCGGGTATCGATTGGCGTTTTTAATTAACCCGGCATTCGAGTTAACGTTCAAAGGTATAGAAAAAATCCCCCGCCTGGGTGTTGCCGGTCTCCGCTTCGATCTGCCAGCGGTCGGTCAGGTCATAGCGCATCCGTAGCTTGGTATCGCCAGTGGAAAGTTCGTTGATGTACTGAACGTAGAGCCGGGGTGAGAGGTAGGTGCCCGCCACCAGGGAGGCATCCTCGAGGCTGCTGCCCCCATCGACTCGCAACTCCTCCAGACCGAACTGGCGACCCAGTTCCTCCGCCAAACTGCCGGCACCGGAGGCCTTGAGGGCGGCGGCCACTCCGACACTCTCGGAGGACTCTCCCGGGGGACGTCCGGTAATTAGATAGGTGAGGATTTCGCTCTCGATCATCGGGGGGGTAGAGAAAAGTTTCAGCTTAGGATTTTTCAGGGTACCGGTCACCCGCATGCCCGCGGTCACATCGTCTACTTCCCGCACTGCCCGCACATCGAGTCCCGGGTTTTCCACCGGATTGTCAGCGAACAGGGCGAAACCCCGCTCGATACTCAGGTCCTGACCGTAGGCTTGATAGACCCCGTTCTCAATCCCCAGGCGCCCCCGTCCGGTCACTGGCCGGCCTGGTTCATCGATCACCAGCAGACTGCCGGTGAAATTGCCCCGCAGTCCGAAACCATCAAAGCTCACCCGTTTGCCAAGACTGATACGGACCCGGGTATGCAACGGGGTATCCTTGGATGTCACCTCGGCTTGCCGATCCCCGGTGATGACCATGTCCGGGCTGTTGGAGAGCGCCGACTTGGGCAGGCTCCGGGGACGCAGACGGGCGTAGGGCACCTGCAGATTACCACTCAGCTCATTGCTTTCTCCGGTCTTCTTGAAGATCAGATTGGGTGAGACCTGAACCTCCGCTTCGGGGGTATCCATCACCTGAAAATCCTCACCCTGAATCTCATACTCCGAGGGAAATCCCTGGGTTGCGTCGAGCCGGGTGAAACCCTTGATATGCAATTGACCCTTGCCGGAGCGCAGCTGTCCGCTCAGCGCGAGCCGATTCAATTCCGGTGCCTCGACCTTGAACGCCACATCCCTCAGGTCCACCCCCAGTTCGGGGATGTCCACGCTGCCCCCATCAAGCCGGGCAACCCCCTGCTGCGGTGGGCTGCCCAGAGTCCCCGCCAGGCCAAACTCGGCCTGCAGCTCCCCTTGACTGTTCTGCAGTTTGGGCAACAGCAGGCTCAGCAGGGACAGGTTGTCGATCCGGCCTTTGATCTTTCCCTGCAGAGACTGGCTTTCCCAGGGTGTATCCGGGAAGTGAAACCCCGGCAGATTCAGCTGCGTTTCGAAGCCTCCAAGATCCTTCAGCGGGAAACTGGCCCGGGCTTGCCCCC
>JARRNW010000110.1:0-8806 GCA_037384565.1 Candidatus Thiodiazotropha sp. | reverse complement strand
TACCGCCTGATCGATCCCGAGCAGTATCAGGGTCAACACGTACTGGTGGTCGGAGGCGGCGACAGTGCACTGGAAGCTGCAACCAGTATCGCGGCAAACAACGCCAGTTCCGTAACCCTGTCCTACCGCAGCGGCTCATTCAGCCGGGCGAAACGCAAAAACCGGGAAAAGATGGAAAAAGCGGTGGAAAGCGGAAAGATCCGTCTTATGCTCAATTCCAATATCACATCGTTCACTTCGGATCGTGTCACCATCAGTACGCAGGATGAGCAGATTGAACTACCCAACGACGCCGCCATCATTTGTGCAGGTGGTGTATTGCCTACCGGGTTTCTCAAGGAAACCGGCATCGACATGGAAACCAAGCATGGTACAACCTGACAAGATAGACATCCGCCTGCTGCATTTCAGGATCTGGCTCAGTGCCTGTTTGCTCCTGATATCGTTCCTACCCTACCCTGCACTGGCCGCGGACCATGCCGATGCGGAAGCCGCCGTGCGCATTCGCGATTTCGCAACGGCCGCCTCGATCTATCAATCACTTGCCGAAACGGGTGATGCCGACGCCCAGTTTGCTTTGGGCGGCCTGTATCGGGCGGGCCGAGGTGTCGACAAGGACTATGCTCAGGCCTTGCGATGGTTTCAGGCCGCGGCGAACCAGGATCACACGGAAGCACAGTACACCACCGGAACCTTTTTCGAAAATGGTTGGGGTACATCCAGCAACCTCGATCTGGCACGGAACTGGTATGAGAAGGCGGCTGCGAAAGGGCATGAACTGGCACAGAAAAAACTCACCCAGCTGACCACCGAAACTCCGGTGACAGGCTTGGATGACAAGCAGATATCCGAGTTATTGAACCGGGCCGCGGCAGCTGGAAAGACGGAAACCCTCAAACGCATACTCGCCAGTGGTGTCTCACCCAATAACCGGGACACCTTCAGCCGTAGCGCTTTGCATGAGGCCTGTATCAATAACCGCCAGGAAGCCGTGGATCTGCTGCTGGCGGCGGGGGCAAACCCCAACACCAGCGACAGCCTGGGCGACACCCCCCTGCACACCGCGGCGGGTTTGGGATACACCCGGATCGTAGCCAGTCTGCTGAAGGCGGGCGCTAAGCTGGAAACCAAGGACGCCAATCTGAACACTCCTCTACACGTGGCGACGGGGCATGATCATGCCGATGTCGTCGCACTACTTCTGGAGCACGGCGCTGAGGTCAATGCGAAGAACCCGAAAAAACAGACCCCACTCGACCTCGCACTGTTGAGAAAGTACGACGAGGTTGCGCACCACCTGAAGGCCGCCGGCGGTCGTGCGACCCAGACCCGGAACCGCACTTCGGAGTTTCCCGATTTGGCCCGGATCCGCTCCTCGGTCTCAACCGGCGCGGATAAGGATGCGGATCCGGACAACCCCTTCGCGGGCTGGAGCCCCCTGCACCTGGCAGCTTGGCGTGGCCAGGAACCACTGGTGGAAGCCCTGCTGAAGGAGGGTGCCGAAATCAATCAGCTCGACCCACAGGGATTGACCCCTTTGAGCCGTGCTGTGTGGCAGGGTCACAAAGCCGTGGTGCAGCGGTTGCTGGATGCGGGTGCGGATCCAAACCTCAGCGAACCCGGCGGTCTGACCCCCCTGCTCCTGGCCTGCCGGGAGAACCAGGACGCATTTGTAGAACCACTGATCAGCCATGGCGCTAACACCAACATTGCCACCACTGAAGGAATCTCTCCCCTGCATCTGGCCATCCAGCAGGAAAACCTCTCTGTGGTAAAAAGGTTGCTCGCACAGGGAACGAAACAGACCAAAACCCGGGATGACGGTCTCTCCCCTCTGGCCATGGCCGTGATTAAGAAACAACCCAAGATCGTTACCGAATTACTCTCACACGGGGCCCAGACCAACCAGCCGGACAGCAAAGGTCGCACCCCCCTCTACCATGCAATCGACGCCGGAAATCGGTTGATTTTCGATCAGTTGCTGAAAGCCGGCGCTCGGGTCACTCTGGAGGCTCAGGGTGGTGTAACCCCCTTGATGCACGCGGCAGCCCTGGGTCATAGTGAATTGGTGGCGGCACTGTTGAAACTCGACCAGGACGTGACCCGTCAAAGTGACAACGGCAATACCGCTTTAATGCTGGCCGCACGCAATGGTTCTCTGGAAACCCTGAACCTACTATTGCGCTTAAAGCAGGACCTGGAACACCGCAATCATGCTGGTAACAGCGCACTTATGATGGCCGCTGAAGAGGGTAACCTGGAGATCGTAAAACGGCTTCTTGAACTACATGTCAATGCGCATCATCTGAACCTGCGACGTGAAAATGCCGCCGATCTTGCCCGACGCGCCCATCACGAAAAGGTGGCGGAATACATCGAGGCGAATAAAGGTAGTGGCGGTCTGCTCGATTTTATGCGCTAGTTCATGCGATCCAGGGCACCGGGAATTCTTTGTTTGATCATAAAGAAAACGCCATTCTGGTGGATACTGATCAATCTATGCCGAACCGCTTCAATCCTTGTCCGCGGCCTCATCCAACTGCTGAAGGAACGCAAGCTTTTCACGAATCCGGATCTCCATGCCCCGTTCCACAGGAAAATAGTAACGCTGCCCGGCCAACGCTTCGGGCATGTAATTTTCCCCGGCGGCATAGGCATGAGGTTCATCATGGGCATATCGGTAGGCCTTGCCGTAGTCCAGTGACTTCATCAACCGGGTCGGTGCGTTGCGCAACGCCAGCGGCACCTCCAGGGAACCGGAGGATTTCGCATCCGACAAGGCGGCTTTCCAGGCCATATAGACGGCGTTGCTTTTCGGCGCACAGGCCATGTAGATCACTGCCTGAGCGATCGCCAACTCCCCTTCCGGACTACCCAATCGGGATTGTACGTCCCAGGCATTCAGCGCCAGGGACAGTGCCCGTGGGTCCGCATTTCCGATATCCTCGGAAGCCATGCGTACCACCCGGCGAGCCACATAGAGTGGATCGCATCCCCCGTCAATCATCCGCGCCAGCCAATAGAGCGCGGCATCCGGCGCAGAACCTCTCACGGATTTATGCAGTGCGGATATCTGATCGTAAAAGGCCTCTCCCCCTTTATCAAACCGTCTCAGGGTTCCGCTGGCAACCTCTTCGATCACGGACGCAGAAATGCTACTCTGATCACTCAGGTCCGCTGCAATTTCAAGCAGATTCAAGGCCCGCCGGGCATCCCCGTCGGCCGCCTCAGCAAGCAGCTTTTTGGCCTCGTCGTCGATAGTCAGGTTGCGTGCCCCCAGTCCTCTCGGTGCGTCGACCAGGGCCTGGTCGATGATGCGCGCCACCTCATCGAGCGTAAGCGATTTGAGTACATAGGTGCGTGCCCGGGAGAGCAACGCATTATTCAGTTCGAAAGAGGGGTTTTCCGTAGTGGCACCAATGAACACCACCGTGCCATTCTCCACATGGGGGAGAAAGGCATCCTGTTGAGACTTGTTGAAACGATGCACCTCGTCGATAAACAGCACGGTGGGTCGCTGTTCCTGCTGTTTGCACAGGCGGGCCTGTTCAACCGCAGCGCGGATCTCCTTCACTCCAGAGAGGACGGCCGAGAGGCTCAGGAACCGGGCACCGGAGTGTTCCGCGATCAACCCGGCCAAGGTGGTCTTGCCCGTCCCCGGAGGCCCCCAGAAGATCATCGAGTGGAGCCGGTCGGATTCAATCGCCAGTCGCAGGGGTTTCTGTTCCGCAATGATATGGGCCTGGCCGACAAACTCCTGCAGATTGCGAGGCCGCATTCGGTCAGCGAGGGGACGAAACGCCTCAGTGGAACCCGAAAACAGATCGTTGTGGTCCATCAGTCCCCAATCAGATCGATTAGGGGGGGTGGTTCGAATTCAAACAGGCTGTCATCCAGTTCCGGGTTTCGTTGGATATCACTGAAGAAGAACCGGGTAACCTGTCCGAAATTGTCATACATTTCCATACGCACCAGGGTGTTATCTGTCAGTGCAAGCATGAGACGGCGGAACTGGCCTTCCGGGTCCCTGGGTATCAACTCAACCCACGCCAGCCCCTCCTGCTCCCCTTGATCACTGACCTTGAAAAACTCACTCACCGGTTTATTGGTACTGAGCAACTGGGCGGGTGTTCCCTTGAGTGCGGAATCCTGGCTCTGATGCGAAACCTGTTCAAGTTCCATGTCATAGAGCCAGATACGGTCACCATCCGCGACGATCAACTGTTTGTCGGGTGCGTCGTATTCCCAGCGTAACAGACCAGGCCGCTTGAGATAGAAGACCCCTTCACTGAAGAAATACTGATCATTGTCCGGCTGTTCCAGGGTTTGGCGAAAATTGGCCTTGAGGGTATGCAGTCCCTGAAGGAAGGTTTCGAGCTGCTGGCTTCCGCTGGCTGCGACAACCGGTTCCAGTACAAGCAGCCACAGCAGGATTGCACGAAGAAAAAGACCCACCGGTTTGTTCATAATGTTTCGATTCCTGAATTCAATCAACAGGTGGCGGAGCCAGCACCGCACGACTGCCATTTGTCTCGGCCGGTCCGACCACACCGGTACGTTCCATCTCCTCGATCATCCGCGCCGCCCGGTTGTAGCCGATCTTGAGGCGCCGCTGCACCCCGGAAATCGAGGCTCTGCGGGTCTCGGTTACGATCCTGACTGCCTCATCATAGAGGGGATCCGTGTCCTCGGTATCACCCCCTTCGACCGGAAATCCCGGTACCGATTCCGTGGCTTCCTGAAGAATCTCCTCAAGATAGTCCGGCTCTCCGGAGCCCTTGAGATGATTCACTACCCGGTGAACCTCGTTGTCGTCCACGAAGGCGCCGTGCAGACGTTGTGGAATATTGCTCCCGGTCCCCATATACAGCATGTCACCATGCCCCAGCAGGTGCTCCGCGCCCATCTGATCCAGAATGGTTCGGGAATCGACCCGGGAAGAGACCTGAAAGGCGATACGCGTCGGTATGTTCGCCTTGATCAGACCGGTAATGACATCCACGGAGGGGCGTTGAGTGGCCAGAATCAGGTGAATACCGGAGGCCCGAGCCTTCTGCGCCAGTCGAGCGATCAACTCTTCAACCTTCTTTCTCGCCATCATCATCATATCAGCCAGTTCATCGATAATGACCACGATATAGGGCAGAGGTTCCAAGGTGGGATGGGCCATGGCTTCGATGATCTGATCCGGTTGCGGCTGAAAAAGAGGATCGGGAATCGGCTCGCCTTTCTTGATCGCCTCCTTAACCTTGCGGTTGTAACCCTGGATGTTGCGCACCCCGAGCGCCGCCATCAGACGGTAGCGACGTTCCATCTCCCCTACGCACCAGCGCAGCGCGTTCGCCGCCTCCTGCATGTCCGTGACCACCGGCGTCAACAGATGCGGTATGCCTTCATAGACCGAAAGCTCAAGCATCTTGGGATCGACCATGATCATGCGTACTTCCGATGGCTTGGCTTTGTACAACAGGCTCAGGATCATCGCATTGATAGCGACGGATTTACCCGAACCGGTGGTACCGGCGATCAGCGCATGGGGCATCTTGCCCAGGTCAGCGCACATGGGATTACCGGCGATATCCTTGCCCAGGGCCAGGGTCAGGGGTGATTTGGAGGCTTCGTAGGTCTCTGACTGCAGTACCTCACTGAGAAATACCATTTCGCGGTATTCATTGGGTATCTCAAGGCCGATGACCGACTTGCCGGGAATTACCTCGACCACCCGCACCGCAACGGTGGAGAGGGCGCGAGCCAGATCCTTGGACAGGCCGCTGATCTTGCTGACCTTGGTGCCCGCCGCGAGCTGCAGTTCATAGAGGGTGACCACCGGTCCGGGGTGTACTGCTACCACCTGGACCTCGATATCGAAGTCGGCGAACTTCAGCTCCACCTGTCGTGACATCGCCTGGAGGGCCTCTTGGGAATAGGCCTGGACCGTCTGCTTGGCGGGTTCCAGCAGTGCCAGGGGGGGCAATTCACTGTTAGGATCGGCGTCGAACAAGGGCACCTGACGCTCCTTCTCCACCCGTTGACTGGGTTTCGGGGCGTTGATGACCGGCTCGATCCGGGGTTGTTTGCGGGTCTCGGCCTTCTTCTTCTCCTTTTTCACCAGCTCCACCCGTTCACGCTTGGCCTGCTTGGCGGCCTTCCGATCCTGGTGTCCGGAAAAGAAGCGCTGTACACCCTGCCCAAGCCACAACACCCAGCCTCCGAGCAGATCCATCACGGTGAACCAGGATACCCCGGTGAACAGGGTAAAACCGCTGAGAAACAGAGCCAGCATCAGCAGGGTGCTGCCGGATAAACTGAAATTGGACTCGAAGTATTGCGACAGGGTCGTTCCCAGCGCTCCCCCCGTGCCGGTGGGTAATCCACCACCCAGATGGCTGGTATGCAGAGTCGCCAACGCACATCCCGATGCCAGGGTGACGAAGAAACCCAACCAGCGTACCAACAACAGGTTGATATTGACCGTGTCGTCCGGATTACGGCGACGAAACACCAGTACGGCGCTCCAGCTGAGCATGACCGGGAACAGGTAGGCGAACACCCCGAAAAGGTAGAGAAACACATCCGCGAACCAGGCGCCGGCCGGCCCCCCGGAGTTGTGCACCTGGTGTGCCGGGCCGGTGTAGGACCATCCCGGGTCCTGGGCGGAATAGCTGATCAGGGACAACAGCAGATAGCCACTAAGACAGAACAGACTCCACATCACACCCTCGCGCAAGGCGCGACTGACATGGGAATGGAATGCACTCTGCTCCCCGCTTTGTTGGCTTTTTGCCTGTGTTGCCATCTTTGCTCCGCGCCCCAGGCTCTGTCATAGAACCGATCTCAAGGACGGTTTAAATTCTCAAAATACTATTCAAATTATCTAGTTATATGAACTATTTATTCTAATTTCAGAGGTACTGCTCACGCAAGACCGGATGCACCAGCTCGCCCCCCGAAAGATTGATCGCCGCAGACAGCACGGGATTGGCTCGCCAATCCGGAGAAACCAGGGTCGACAGATAGGGCATCATGGCGGCGGACAACGCCTGGCTTGCGCTACGTGGTACAGCCCCGGGCATATTGGTGACACAGAAATGTGTGACACCCGACACCTCATAGACCGGGTCCTCGTAGGTGGTGGGGCGGGTGGTTTCGATGCAGCCACCTTGATCGACCGAAATGTCGACCACAACTCCCCCCGGGACCATCGATGCAATCTGTTTCCGGGTCACCACATGGGGAGCACGGGCACCGGGAATCAACACCGCCCCGATTAAAAGGTCCGCATCGGCCACCGCCTGGCTCACCGCCTCCGCGTAGGGATACAAGGCGGTCACGTTGTTCCCCAGATCGCGTAAGCGCCCCATTCGCTCCCTGAACTGTTCGAAAACTGTCACCCGCGCGCCCATTGCGGCCGCCAGGGCCGCGGCGTTGCCCCCGGCCTGACCGCCTCCCAGGATGACCACATGCCCCCGTTCCGCGGCCGGCAGACCACCCAACAACAACCCCTTTCCACCCCGATGGCGATGCAGCAATACTGCGCCATTCTGTACCGCGAGGCGGCCGGCGATGTCACTCATCGGCGCCAGGATCGGCAGCGCCCCACCCTCTTCAACGGTTTCAAAGGCGACCCCGGTAACCCCGGAATCCAGCAGACGGCGGGTCAGGACCTCATCTGCCGCCAGATGCAGAAAACAGAACAGCAACTGCCCCTCACGCAACAGATCCGGCTCCGCTCCATAAGGTTCCTTGACCTTCACCACCAGATCCGACTCCGCGTAAACCCTTCCCGCATCCTCGACCAGATCAACGCCCAGATCCCGATAACACTGATCCGGAAATCCGCTGTTAAGACCGGCTCCCTGCTGCAGTAGCACCTGATGGCCCTTTTTGATCAGTTCGGCACAGGCATCGGGTACCAGTCCAACACGTCCTTCCAGGGGTTTGATTTCAGTAGGTATGCCGATTTTCATAGAGTGCCCATGGTGATTCTTTACCCCGAAGGGAGGATTCCGTAGTATTCCCGCATTCATTTTCTGAGTCTTGGATGCGGGTCACCGAATAACCGACCCACCCAACCCATTGTGATTCGTGGCCTACCCCAATCAACCGGGCAGCCCGAAGGGAGTAAGTATACATGAGCGAAACCAAGCATTGCCGACTGTTGATTCTCGGATCGGGTCCCGCTGGCTACACCGCTGCGGTCTATGCGGCACGGGCCAATCTGGAGCCGGTTCTGGTCACCGGCATGGAACAGGGTGGACAGCTGATGACCACCACCGAAGTGGACAACTGGCCGGGGGACAACAACGGTGTCCAAGGCCCGGACCTCATGGAGCGGATGCGCCAGCATGCGGAGCGTTTCAACACCGAGATCATCTTCGATCACATCAACAAAGCGGAACTCGATCAGCGACCCTTTCGCCTGACCGGCGACCAGGCGGTCTACACCTGCGATGCCCTGATCATCTGTACCGGAGCATCCGCCAGGTACCTGGGCCTGGAGTCGGAACAGGCCTTTCGCGGCAAAGGGGTCTCCGCATGCGCTACCTGTGACGGTTTTTTCTATAGAAACCAAAAAGTTGCCGTGATCGGTGGAGGTAACACCGCAGTCGAGGAGGCACTCTACCTCGCCAACATCGCAGCGGAAGTGGTGGTGGTGCATCGTCGTGATCAATTCCGCTCCGAGAAGATCCTCGCAGACCAACTGAAAAAGAAGGCCGAGGACGGTAATGTCACCATCGAATGGGATCATGTCCTGGACGAGGTCCTCGGTGACTCATCCGGGGTAACCGGCATGCGTATCAAAAAC
>JARRNW010000109.1:0-9040 GCA_037384565.1 Candidatus Thiodiazotropha sp. | reverse complement strand
GTCGCCTGGTAGCTGACGCTGGCCTGGGCGCTGTTGAGCAGGCGGGGTGTGTCGCCCCGTTCAATCACCTGGCTGTGGACGACATTGAACGGTGGCAGGATGACAAAGGTGGAGTAGTCCAGGTCGGCACAGTGCATACCCAGGTCATTGAAGGCAAGCACCTGGTGAGAACCTGAGTTTACCGGAACATCCGTGACCCCGTTGCCTCCGCCGCTGTCGTCACCGTCATCACCTTCATGATCGTCATCACCTTCATGATCTTCACCATCCGAGTCGCCGCTGTCCTGGCTCCCGCCATCATCATAGCTGTCGCCACCACTGCTTTCGCTATCGCTGCTGCCACCACCACCGCCGCAACCAAAAAGGGTCAAGCTCAGTATGAGTAACATCAGCCAGGTGAATCGGTGGTTCATGATCCTGCTCCTGTGGGTTAGTTGTCTATCCGCTGAAGTGGATTGAACCAGAGAAACCTTAAACGCCTCTTAAGGATAGGGTTAAAGAAGGGTTTCCAGGCGTCTCGTTCCCATGCCTCCGAGTCGTGCCCGAAGGAGGTGCTGGGGGTATGCCTTGCTGCAAAATGCCAGGGGAGCGCTGAATACGGCAATATTATGTTGAAAGAGTACTAGTACAGGACACTTAGTGCGGTATAGGACACTACCCCAGTGGCCCAGTGGGTGGCCGGATTAATAATCGTCCGGATGAAACACCTCAACGGCTGAATCAGCGTAAGATCGGATTGACCTGCCAGATTTTGCTGGCGTATTCACTGATGGTACGGTCACTGGAAAAATAGCCCATGCGAGCGGTGTTGAGAATGGCCATGCGGTTCCATTTGGCCGGGTTCTGGTACACCCGGTCCGCCTCGTCACTGGTAGCAAGATAGGCGCTGAAATCCGCAAGGATCTTGAAGTGATCCGAAGTGAGCAGGCTGTCGGTGATCATCCGGTATCGAGTGGGTTCTTCTGGGGAGAAGAAGCCGTGGGCGATCATGTCGATTACGCGACGCAGGACCGGATCGGTTTCATAGATTAGGCGGGGATTGTATCCCTGTTGGTCGAGCTGCTGAATTTCATCGGTGGTCATGCCAAAGATGAAGAAATTGTCCGCACCGATGTGTTCACGCATCTCCACATTGGCTCCATCCATGGTGCCCATAGTCAGGGCGCCGTTGAGGGCGAGCTTCATGTTGCCCGTACCCGAGGCCTCCATCCCGGCGGTTGAGATCTGCTGGGAGAGCTCCGCGGCGGGAATGATGTCGGAAGCGGTGGTGACATCGTAATTGGGTATAAAGATGATCTTCAGGCGATCATTGACCGCCGGGTCGTTGTCGATGACATCGGCCACGTCATTGATCAGGCGGATGATCAGCTTGGCCATGGCGTAACCCGGTGCCGCCTTGCCACCGAACAGGATGGTGCGGGGCACGAAATGACACTTGGGATCATCCAGCAGGCGATTGTACAGGGCGATGGCGCGAAACAGGTTGAGCAGTTGGCGCTTATACTCATGGATGCGTTTGACCTGGACGTCGAACAGGGTATCTGGGTTGATCTGCTTTTTCAGATAATACTCAACCAGTTCGGTGATATGGACCTTGTTGGCCCGCTTCACCTGAGCGAAGCGCTGTTGAAACGACGTGTCGTCAGCCATGATCTCGAGCTGCTGGATATGGCTCAGATCCCGGATCCAGTCTGAACCTATGGCCTCGCAGATGAGTGCGGAGAGTCCCGGGTTGGATTGATAGAGCCAGCGTCTCGGGGTGATACCGTTGGTGATATTGACGATCTTGCCGGGAAAGAAGTCATGAAACCCTTTGAAGGTGGCACTGCGTAACAGTTCACTGTGGAGTGCGGAGACGCCGTTGACCTTGTGGCTTCCGACGATCGCCAGGTGGGCCATGCGAATTCGGCGGCCATTGGTTTCTTCGATGATCGAGAGGCGGCGCAGGATATCGATGTCCCCGGGATGGAGATGTCCCACGGTTAACAGAAAACGCCGATTGATCTCGAGGATTAATTGCAGATGACGGGGCAGCATCTGTTCGAATATCTTGACCGGCCAGGTTTCGAGCGCTTCCGGGAGCAGAGTGTGATTGGTGTAGGAGAACACCTTGGTGGTCATCTCCCAGGCGGTTTGCCACTCCATCTGGTGTTTGTCCATCAGCAGCCGCATCATCTCGGGGATGGCGATGGCCGGATGGGTGTCGTTGAGTTGGATCGCAACCTTATCCGGCAGCTCGCGCAGGTCGTCGTGGTCGGTAAAGAAACGCCGCAGGATATCCTTGAGGGAGGCAGCGACGAAGAAGTATTGTTGCTTGAGTCGTAGCAGCTTGTTCATGGTGCTGCTGTCATTCGGGTAGAGTACCTTGGAGATGACTTCCGACAGGGTTTTGTTTACCACGGCTTCGGTGTATTCGCCCTGGTTGAACTGGTTGAGATCGAAATCCTCATGGGCTTTTGCGCTCCACAGCCTGAGGTTGTTTACCGTGTCATTATGATAGCCGGGGATCGGTGTGTCATAGGCCTGGGCGACGACGGTGTCGCCGTCGATCCAGTCGAAATGACGCCGCCCGGTGGAGTCCTGGTACTCCATGACCCGGCCGCCGAAACGTACCCGGTAGGAGACCTCGGGACGGGCAAATTCCCAGGGATTTTGATGTGTCAGCCAGTTTTCGGGTTTCTCCACCTGTTGGCCGTTTTCGATCATCTGACGAAACATCCCGTATTCGAAACGGATGCCGTAACCGTAGCCCGGAATATTCAGGCTGGCCATGGAGTCGAGGAAACAGGCGGCTAATCGGCCCAGGCCCCCATTGCCCAGTGCCGCGTCGTGTTCCAGATTGCGCAGACGTTCCAGTTCGATGCCCAGTTTATGTAACGCCTCGGTACTGGCGTCGTAGATCTCCATGTTGAGCAGGCTGTTGATCAGACTGCGGCCGATCAGAAACTCCATCGAGAGGTAGTAGACCCGCTTGGCGTCATGTTTGTAGTAGCTGCGCTGAGTTTCCATCCAGCGCTCGATCAACCGGTCCCTTACCACATAACTGAATGCCATCATCCAGTCATGGTCGGTGGCGGTGAATGGATCCTTGCCGATGGTGTAGACCAGGTGGTTCGAGAGGGAGCGTTGAACGGCTTTCGGATCCGAGCCGAGAAAGTCGTATTTGAAAGCGCTGTGCTTGATATCGCTCATAACGGTTTATTGAGTGATGGAGGTCTTTGTCATGATAATCAATATTTCACAGAAGGAAAGACGCAGTTGTCCGACTACACTAGGGTGCGATCAGTCTCTGATGTCGCGAAACAGATTGATGCGTAGCAGATAGGGTAGCAGAAATCCGTACAGCATCAGGCCCAGACTGTCCGCGACGAGATCCCAGAGGGAGAATTGCCGGAACGGAAGGAAGGCCTGGACCACTTCGATGAACAGTCCGTAACCCAGTAGGGAAAGGTATTTCTCCGCACGCCAGCGGTGTTCGGACCAGGCGAAGTCGGTCAGCAGCCCGAGGCAGAGAAAGGCGGCGAGATGCGAGACTTTGTCATTGAGGCTGGATACACCGGGGATCTGCAGTGGTGTGAAGGCGAGGAAGCCGATCGCACTGAGTGCGCACAGCAGCAGAACCCGGAAAAGCAGGCGTTTGATGGATTTACGATTTTGACTGATGGGCACGGTTCATCCTTGAATAAGGTTGACGGGATATGCTAATTCGACAACACAGAGAATTCCTGGGTTCAGCCTGTGATGGTCCGCTCCCGGTCAATCGCCCGATAGGCGATGTCTTTACGATAAAACATCCCCTCCCAGTGAATCGCCTTGGCCAGTCGATAAGCATTCTGCTGGGCCTCGGTGACCGTCTTGCCAAGCGCGGTGGCGCACAGCACTCGCCCCCCGGCACTGAGCACCCGGTCATCTTCCAGCCGGGTTCCGGCATGGAACACCTTGGTGTCCGGGGCGTCCTGTTCCGGCAGACCCGTGATAGGAAGCCCTTTTTCATAGGTGCCCGGGTAGCCACCCGCTGCAAGCACTACCCCTACCGAGGCACGGGGATCCCAGGTTGCGACCTCTGCATCCAGCTTCTTGTCCAGCGCAGCGAGGCAATGGGCCACCAGGTCCGATTTCAGGCGTAATAGGATTGGCTGAGTTTCCGGATCACCAAATCGACAGTTGTACTCGATTACCTTGGGGGTACCGTCCGCTGCGATCATTAGGCCCGCATAGAGAAAGCCGGTATAGGGCAGGTTCTCGTCCGCCAGGCCTTTAACCGTTGGCAGGATGACCTCGTTCATAATTCGTTCGTGGATCTTTGCATCGACGACCGGGGCAGGTGAATAGGCCCCCATACCACCCGTGTTGAGGCCGGTATCGCCGTCACCGACCCGCTTGTGGTCTTGGCTGGTGGCCATCGGCAACACATGCTTGCCATCCGCCATGACGATAAAGCTTGCTTCCTCGCCTTCGAGATACTCTTCGATGACCACCCGGTGTCCCGCCTCGCCGAAGGCATTGCCGGCCAGCATGTCGCGTACCGCGGCTTCGGCGGTGTCGAGATCCATGGCGACGATCACGCCCTTGCCCGCCGCCAGCCCGTCCGCTTTAATCACGATCGGGGCACCCATCCGGCGTAGATAGGTCAGCGCTTCATCCACTTCGGTAAAGGTCTGGTAGGCGGCGGTGGGAATGTTGTGACGGGCCAGAAAATCCTTGGTGAAGGATTTCGATCCTTCGAGTTGCGCGGCACCCCGGGTGGGGCCGAAACAGCGCAGTCCGGCGGCGTTGAAGGCATCGGTGATACCCATCACCAGCGGTACCTCGGGGCCGACAATGGTCAGTCCGATCTCCTGATTGAGGGCGAAGCGGACCAGCTCATCGATGGCATCCACCTCGATGGCTACGTTTTCCAGCTTCTCCTCCAGCGCTGTACCCGCATTACCCGGGGCTACGTAGACCTTCTCCGCCAGGGGGGATTGCGCGGCCTTCCAGGCCAGGGCGTGTTCCCGGCCGCCCGAACCGATTACCAGGATCTTCATTAGTGTCTGAAATGCCGCATGCCAGTGAATACCATAGCCATCCCGTGCTCGTTGGCGGCAGCGATGACCTCTTCGTCGCGCATCGAGCCCCCGGGCTGGATGACCGCCGCGATCCCGGCCTGGGCCGCATTATCGATGCTGTCGCGGAATGGGAAGAAGGCATCGGAGGCCATCACGGATCCCTTGACCTCCAGCTTCGCATGTTCCGCCTTAATGGCTGCGATGCGGGCCGAGTTGACCCGGCTCATCTGGCCGGCGCCGACGCCGATGGTCATACCGTCGCGTCCATAGACAATAGCGTTGGACTTGACGAATTTGGCGACCCGCCAGGTGAACAGCAGATCGCGCATCTCCTGCTCGCTGGGTTGGCGCTGGGTCACTACCTTGATCTCATGGGTCAAGGGCAGGTCGGTGTCCTGCACCAGCAGGCCCCCATTCACCCGCTTGTATTCGGTGCGGTGAATGGCCTCGCTGGTCCATTCGCCACAGCACAACAGACGCACGTTCTTTTTCGCACTGACCGCTTCGATCGCCGCCTCGGAGATCGCGGGGGCGATGATCACTTCGACGAACTGCCGATCCACGATGGCCTGGGCGGTGTCGCCGTCGAGTTCGCCGTTGAAGGCGATGATGCCGCCAAAGGCGGATTCGGGATCAGTGCTGTAGGCTCGGTCGTAGGCCTGAAGCAGGGACTCGCCATAGGCCACACCACAGGGGTTGGCGTGCTTGACGATCACGCAGGCCGGGCCTTCATCGAAGCTCTTCACGCACTCCAGGGCGGCGTCCGTATCGCCGATGTTGTTGTAGGAGAGCTCCTTGCCCTGCAGCTGGCGGGCGGTGGCCACGCTAGCCTCGTCGATCCGGTGTTCGACGAAGAAGGCCGCCTTTTGGTGAGGGTTCTCCCCATAACGCATGCTCTGCTGTTGCTTGAACTGCAGTGACAGAGTGCGGGGGAAATCGGAGACCTCTTCACCCAGACGGCAACCCAGGTAGTTGGCGATGGCGGCATCATAGCGGGCAGTGTGTTCGAAGGTCTTGACCGCAAGATCGAAACGGGTGGTCAGGGTTACGGCGTTGCCGTTCGAGGACATTTCGCTCAGAACCCGCTCGTAATCGGCGGCGTCCACCACCACGGTCACGTCTTTGTGGTTCTTCGCCGCGGCACGCAACATGGTGGGTCCGCCGATGTCGATGTTCTCGATGGCGGTTTCCAGATCACAGTCGGGTTTGGCAACGGTCTCTTCAAAAGGGTAGAGGTTGACCACGATCAGATCGATACCGCCGATGCCGTTCTCTTTCATAACCCGATCATCGGTACCGCGACGTCCGAGGATGCCGCCGTGGATCTTCGGATGCAGGGTCTTGACCCGGCCATCCATCATCTCGGGGAAGCCGGTGTATTCGGAAACCTCGGTCACGGGGACATCGTTCTGGGTCAGCAATTTTGAAGTGCCGCCGGTTGAAAGGATTTCAATGTCGCGTTCGGCAAGTGCCCGGGCGAATTCGACGATACCGGTCTTGTCTGAGACACTGATCAGTGCGCGTTTAATAGCTGTCATGGTCAATCCAAATCGTATTGTGAGAGTTTCTTGCGCAGGGTGCTGCGACTGATACCGAGGATGGTGGCGGCCAGGGTCTGGTTGCCTCCAGTATGCTTCATAACGCTTTCGAGCAGGGGGGCTTCGACTTCGTTCATTACCAGACGGTACAGGTTGTTGGCGCCATGACCGTCGAGATTTTTGAAATAGCGCTGCATGGCGTCACTGACACATTGATGCAACGGTTCGGACTTTTTGCTGTGCGTAACTGTCAGGTGGTCATCGCCCTTGCGGTCAGAAAAAACTGCTTCGATCATCGTCATGCCGCCAGATCCCCTTCGTTCTGCAGGAACTCGAAGTACTCGGCAATCGCCTGTAACTGTTCTGTGGGCGATTCCGAATAGTTGACCCGGTTCCTGAATGCGGCGCCCTTCGGGCGCCCTTTGCTGTACCAGGCGATGTGCTTACGCGCAATGCGTACGCCAAGGTACTCCCCATAAAAATCATAAAGTCGCTCGACATGTTCGGTGAGCATGTCCGCAACCTGATGCAGCTCCGGTTCAGGCAACAGCTTGCCGGTACTCAGATAGCTGTGGATTTCGTTGAAAATCCAGGGTCGTCCTTGTGCCGCGCGTCCAATCATCAGTGCGTCGGCGCCGGTAAGACGCGAAACCTCCGCGGCCTTCTGCGGGGTGTCGATGTCTCCGTTTGCAATCACCGGGATTGCAATAGTTTGTTTTATCGTTCGTATCGTTGCGTATTCGGCCTGCCCGGAGAATTTACAGGCCCGGGTACGGCCATGTATCGTCAGTGCCTGAATGCCCGCCGCTTCGGCAATTTGCGCGATGTGCACGCCGTTACGGTGTTGCGGATCGGATCCGGTGCGGATCTTCAACGTGACCGGAACATCGACGGCATCCACCGTGGCCTCAAGGATCGCCTTGACCAGTGCCTCGTCCTGCAGCAGGGCCGATCCGGCCGCGCGACGGCACACCTTCTTGGCCGGGCATCCCATGTTGATATCGATGATCTGCGCACCCATGGCGACATTGGCGCGTGCGGCGCGGGCCATCATACCGGGATCAGAGCCCAGGATCTGGACACTGACCGGACCCTCTTCTCCTTCGTGATCCAGCCTTCGGACACTCTTTTTCGTACCCCACAGGGAGGCATCCGCAGAGATCATTTCCGATGTGGCAAGCCCCGCTCCCAGGCCTCGGCAGAGTTGTCGGAAGGGCCTGTCCGTGACTCCTGCCATAGGCGCCAACAGCAGATTGTTCGCGATGTCAAAAGGTCCGATTCGCATTCAAAATGCCACTCTATTGGGACTGTTCATGGGAGAGAGAGGGGTTGGAATACTACCCGCAAATTCCCATCGAATCAAAGGCAAAATCGCCAAGGATTGATCTGGAACGGTTCCACGGTTGCGAATCGGCTGGAAGGCTGTGGAGTAAGCCTTTCAATCTTCATCAGATATCGATTGAGACGGAATTCAACGATTGAATTTTAAACCCATCAGGATGGAAAAGGCGGGGCGTTGCGTGATTGTGCACCAGTGTTGTGCGAGGTGTGGATGTTCGAACGTTTCAGAGGAAGTCGAACTTGAAACCGGTGACCTCGCTGCCGGGGTCGACCAGTTCCAGGTGGATGTGTGTGGTGGTCTGTTTATTGAGCATCGGCAGGCGTTCAGTGGGCAGGTCGAGATACTCTTGCGGATCGAAGGTACGTCGTGCAATCAGTTTTTCCATTTCGTTGTACAGACTCAATTGCAACTTGGGATAGGGTTGCTTGAATGAGGCGGTATTGACGAGTTCGAGTTGCATCACGAGTACATCGGGTTTTTCGGGATGGGCCGTGAGCGCGCGCTGGATGATCACGATCTTGTCGGTAGCTCGACGCATCGGCACGCTGCAGCCTGCGACATCGCACAGGGTATTGAGCAGCAGACGGCCATTATCAGAGTAGATCAACCGGTCTCGCATCTGCCAGGCGATCTGTCCGGCCAGGGGCAGGACGTAGTAGCGATCCCAGTAACCAGAGCAGGTTATTGCGGCGGTGACGCCGTTCCTCGTCATCGGGTTCAAATGCGATGGGGGAGACGTGCTCTTGCGCTGGCTCATCATCCGGTTGTTGCGCTTGCGCAGTGGTCTGTTGAACCTCCGAATCCGTGGCAGGGGGGGCGTCTTCCTCAAGCTCGGGCGTGTCTTCCAATTCGAGGTCAGCGGAGATATGGCTCGATTCGAGTTCGGATTCGGATTCGGGTTCCTGGGCATCGGAAGATGGCACAAACTCCGGTTGTGGGATATCCAATTCAATGATCTCTGCCAGATCGGTTTGAGAATAGTCGTCCTCTTGCAGCAGCAGGGAAGCGGAATCCTGATCGAGTAATTCCGACATCTGGGATTCGGTGCCCTCGGCAAAATACTCGGGTTCGGGTTCGAGACCGTCGTCCTGTTCGAAGAGCATCTGACTGTG
>JARRNW010000108.1:0-9552 GCA_037384565.1 Candidatus Thiodiazotropha sp. | reverse complement strand
CGCGCCAGCTTGTAGCGGCCCGAGTCGTAGAGCTGATACCCATCTTTCAGGATATCCATAAAAAAATAACGACGCTCAGATAGCATCTGATTGACATATTGAATGGTGTGAACGATGTAATTCACCCGGGTACCGTTCTGCCCCGGCAGCAGGGCTTCGATCAGTGCCGTGTCGTGGGCGACATCCCGCTCGCCGGCTTTGTCAGCCATCACGATGAGAATATCGAAGTCGGAGTGATATTCGTAGTGGATATCATCCTCTTCGTAGGCATCCTCCACCCAATTGCCACGGGCATGGGAGCCGAACAATATAACCATCTCCACATCGTGGCGAGCCCGGATCTCAGCGACCACCCGCTTCAATTCATCAAGCTTGCGTTGCGGTAGATGTTTGGGGCGCTTCTTCATCTTGTACCAGGCCGACGGGCCTCTTAAATCCTCACAAACAGGGTCCTTCATGGCCCGTAGCGTTGCAAACGGGTCATCATCACCCCAGACAGACGGGGTGGCTTTCGAGTCATCATCCATTGTAAATCTCCTGACTTGTCGTTCCCTGTACACGCAAACCACATAGCGGCAACCTTTAACGTGCACTTCGCCAGTCAGGTGCGGCGAGCTTATTTCCCTGGGATTCCGGGTTTTCTATTACACCCTCGCCCGGATCGATACACCGGGCGCATCGGCCGCCTGAGCAAGGGTCTTCCTACCAGATTCATCAATATCAGAAAATTTGTTAGCCCAAAGGGGTTATATAGCCCTCTCAATGTTCCACACTGGCGATTTAGTACGAGAACACACATCCTTGTGCATCCCCGTGCTGTCTATTAAACCGCAGGTAGTGACTCAATAGGTGAGTCCATGATGTATCATATGGATTCGAGCGAACCCATATTAATCTTTGCTAATCATCACTCACAGCCAGCAACTATTTACCATGTCGTCATACCGTTTCTTTCTCTGTCTCAGCAGTATCTTTGCCCTGTTCACATTACTGATGCCATCGGTATACGCCGAAGATTCCGGCACCAATACGGTCCCTACCGAGACCGAAATCGCTGCACCGGTTCCGCAAAATCTCCAATCACCCCGCGCCACGATGGAGACCTTTCTCAACGCCATGAACGACATCAAGCGGGGATCTCCGGAACGCATCGAGGACGCCTTGAGCACCCTCGATCTCTCCGGGATCAATCCCCTGGTGCGTCAGGAACAGGGCACCGATCTGGCCTGGATGCTGATCGAGATCATGGATCGGACCCAGATCATCGATCTGCAGAAGATCCCCGACAAGCGTGATGGCCCCGCCTATCTTTTCCATCAATACGAAAGCGGGGAGATTCGAATCACACGCAGGGAGTCCGGGCGCTGGTTGTTCGATCAGACCACCCTGAACCGATTGCCCGCGATCATGGACGAGGTTGCGGGCAACAAACGGGTCGAGGGCAAGGAGGCGGAAGCCGACCAGGTTCCCTGGCACATTCGCTTTCGTCAACAGATTCCGAATTCCCTGAAGGCCGCGACCTTTCTACTGCCCAACTGGCAGTGGCTCGGCCTGCTGGTCACGATTCTGTTGGGTGTTGCGGCCGACAAACTGGTCTCCTTCTTTCTGCGCAGCGGGGTGCGACGCTGGCGACAGCGTACTCGGCATGGAGAATTCAAGGAGATTTCCGAGAACATTCTGCGTCCCCTGGGGCTGATGGCCATGGCGCTCATTTGGTGGAGCGGGATCACCCTGATGGGATTGACCGAGCATGTGATGCTGGTGTTGCTGCTGGCGGTGAAGTTTCTCGCCAGCATCTCGGGAGTGTGGGCGGCCTATCGGTTGGTGGATCTGGTTTCGGCCTATCTCTACAAACACGCCCAACAGTCGAGTAACAAGCTCGATGACGCCCTGGTGCCACTGATCCCCCGCACCCTGAAGATCTTTGTCACGGTGATCGGTTTCGTGTTCATTGCCGACAATCTGAATGTGGACATTTCGAGTCTGCTGGCGGGTCTCGGCCTGGGCGGTCTGGCCTTTGCCCTGGCGGCAAAGGATATGGTGCAGAATCTGTTTGGCTCGATCACCGTCCTGATGGATCAGACCTTTAGTGTGGGGGACTGGGTGATCGTCGATGGCGTGGAGGGCAGCGTGGAACGGATCGGCTTTCGCAGCACCCGCATCCGTACCTTCTACAACTCTCTGGTCACCGTACCCAATTCCAAATTCATCACCGCCACGGTGGACAACATGGGCGAGCGCCGTTATCGGCGGCTCTCCTGCAAGCTGTCGATCACCTACGACACACCACCGGACCGGATCGAGGCCCTGTGTGAAGGTATTCGGGAGCTGGTGCGCCAACATCCTTATATGCGTAAGGACTACTATCAGGTCTATCTCAACGAGTTTGCCGCCTCTTCGCTGGAGGTGCTGCTGTATGTGTTCTGGGAGACACCGGAATGGAGCACAGAGCTTCGCGAACGGCATCGTTTTCTGCTGGATATTCTGCGCCTGGCGAAACAGCTGGGTGTGGAGTTCGCTTTTCCAACGCAAACGCTTTATATGAAACAGGAACCGGAGACACCCGGTCACCCCCAGGAGATGAATCAGAACGATGCCTTCGGTTTAGGACAATCAGCGGCCAGGCGCATTGTGGCGGAGACCTCGGGTAGCGGTATCAAACCGCCACCGGTGACATTTCCGTAGTCTTAGCAGAGCCTATGGCTAGGTTTTTTCGAGATCAGTGATCATCTATTAACTGTTCGACCAGACGAGTCAGCCGGTCCAGGGCACCCCGGTTTTTGTCCACGAGTTCCCGGCCCGCCTCGCCGTAGCGGCTGCGTTTGCTGGCGTCACCCAGCCACTCAATGATCTGCCTGGCCAGATCGGCTTGGGAGGCCACTTGGACGGCGGCATTGTTCTCCAGGAAGAGCTCGCTGATCTCACTGAAATTGAACATATGGGGACCAAACACTACCGCCACCCCCTGCGCCGCGGCCTCCAGGATATTGTGCCCCCCGTGGGGCACCAGACTGCCGCCGATGAAGGCGGCATCGGAGGCTCCGATAAACAGGGTTAGTTCACCCATGGTATCGCCCAGGAACACAGACGTATCGGACTCGCAGGGTTGCTGTTGACTGCGCTTGACCAGAGAAAATCCCGACTCCACCACCAGCTGGGCAACCCGTTCGAAACGCTCAGGGTGACGCGGCACCAGAACCAACAGGGCGCCTGGAATCACCTGACGCACTTCCGCATGAGCTGAGAGGATCTGTTCATCCTCTCCCTCGTGGGTACTGGCCGCGATCCACACCGGACGGGCGCCTCCCCACTCACGCCGCATCACGTCCGCCCGTTCCAACAGGCTACCGGGCAAACGGATATCGAACTTAATGCTGCCGGTCACTTCGATCTGCTCCGGGCGGGCGCCCAGGGTGCGAAACCGCTCAGCATCCGCCTCGGCATGGGGCGCGATCAGGGTCAGGTTTCTCAGGGTCTTGCGGGTCAGGCGGGCCAGCCGGTGATACCCCCGGGCCGAACGTACCGACATACGGGCGTTGGCCAACAGGGTGGGCACCCCCTCCCGCCGGGCGTGATAGATCAGGTTGGGCCAGATCTCGGTCTCAACCAACACCAGCAACCGAGGTCGATAGCTGGTGAGATAGCGCCGCACTACCCAGGGCAGATCGATCGGCGCATAGCGGTGTTCCACCTCATTGCCGAACAGGGCCTGAACCCGTTCGGCCCCGGTTGGGGTGGTGGTGGTGATCAGCAGGGGGTAATGGGGATAGAGGTCGAGCAATCGACCCACCAAGGGGGTGATCGCCTGCACCTCCCCCACCGACACTGCGTGAATCCAGATCACTTCCTGCTTCGCCTTGGCGTCGAACAGGCCGAAACGTTCCAGCCAGCGATCCCGGTAAGCAGGGGTTTTGCGCCCTCGCCAGAACAACCGCAGAGGATACAGCGGCGTCAGCAGGAACAGCAGAAGGGTATACAGATAACGCATCAGGCCGGGTTGTCCGGTTGCTCCTGAAACTGGTGACGGCACAATAGATGGTAGACGCCTTGTCGCTCAAGCAGTTCCCGATGGGTGCCTCGCTCGACGATTTCACCGTCCTGGAGCACCAGAATCAGGTCCGCATGCTGGATGGTGGAGAGCCGGTGAGCGATGACCAGGGTGGTGCGCTCCCGGGTGAGGGTGTGCAGCGCGGCCTGAACATGGCGTTCGGATTCGGTGTCCAGGGCCGAGGTGGCCTCGTCGAGCAGCAGGATCGGCGCGTCCTTGATCAGCGCCCGGGCAATCGCCAGACGTTGGCGCTGCCCCCCGGAGAGCCGCACCCCGTCTTCACCGATGCGAGTCTCGAAACCTTCCGGCAGGCGCTCAATGAACTCCAGGGCATGAGCACTGCGGGCCGCTTCGACAACCTGTTCCCGGGTCGGAGGAATACGCGCCCCATAGGCGATGTTGGCCGCCACCGTGTCGTCGAACAGCACCGACTCCTGGCCCACATAGGAGAGCTGCCGGCGCAGGCTCAGCAGACTCAGCTCCTGGGTGTCGACCCCGTCAATGAGGATGCGCCCATCCCTGGGGTTGTAGAAGCGCGGAATCAGGTTGGCGATGGTGGTCTTGCCACCCCCGGAGTGCCCCACCAGGGCCACCGTGGTGCCCGGTTCGATCTCGAAACTCACCGGCTTAAGGGCGTCTCGGTCCATGTTGGGATAGCGAAACGAGACCGAATCGAACACTACCCGCCCCTGGGCCCGGTCCAGCTCGGCATGGCCACGGTCGTCCTCGGGGGGCTCGTCTTCGAGACCGAACACGCTTTCCGCGGCGGCAAGCCCTTTCTGTAACGGCTGATTAATCCCAGTGAGTCGTTTCAGGGGGGAAAACAGCAGGCCGATGGCAGCCATCAGGGAGACAAAACCGCCCACACTCAACTCGCCCAGGGCGGTCTCATGCGTACTCACGTAGACCAACGCGGCGATCATGCACGCACCTACGAACTCCACCAGAGGCATGTGCGCCGAACCGGCGACCTTGCTCTTCATGTTATAGCGACGCACCCAGTTGGCACGCTCCAGGAAACGTTTCTCCTCGTAGGGCCGGCCCTCGAAGATCTTGATCACCTTATGCCCCCGCACCGACTCCTCGAGTACCTGGGTCATCACCCCCATGGTCGCCTGTAGAGCCCGATTGACCTTGCGCAAGCGGATCGCCAGCACCCGCACCGCGACCATAATCACCGGCATGGTGGCGAACACGATCAGGGTGAGCATCCAGTTCAGGTAGAACATGTAGGCCAGCAGGCCAATCACCACGATGCTGTCCTTGACCAGGGTAGTCAGCACCTTGGTGGCGGCCATGGTGACCTGGTTGACGTTGTAGGTGACCATGGAGATCAGGTTGCCGGTGGCGTGGGCGTCGAAATAGGGCGTGCCCAGGGTCAGGATACGCTCGATCAACATGTGCCGAAGATCCAGCACCACCTTGCCGGCAACCCACTCAAAGGCCACGTTGGAGACGAAATTCATCAATCCGCGCAGGGTGAACAGCAGGATCAGCAGGATCGGCGACCAGAAGATCACCTGCGGGTCCTTGTCCACGAAACTGCCGTCGAGCATCGGCTTCATCAGCCAGGGAATAGCCGGTTCGGTCAACGCCAGAATCACCATCGCCAGCAACGCACCCCCGAACTGCCGCCAGTAGGGGCGCACCCGGCGCAGCAGCCTGAAGTAGAGCTCGCGACCTGTGATGCCTGTCGTGTGGGGTTCATTCGGCATTGCGCACCGCCTCCACGATCCGGGTGGTGGAAACCCCAGGAACGAACGCTAGCACCTTTACCTCACCCCCATTGGCGACTACGCAGTCGTAACCGGCGATCGCCTCGGGCTGATAATCGCCCCCCTTCACCAGCAGGTCGGGCAGGATCTCGCAGATCAGGGATTCCGGAGTATCCTCGCTGAACGGCACCACCCAGTCCACCGAGGCGAGACCGGCCAGCACCGCCATACGCTGCGCCAGGGAGTTGATCGGGCGCCCCTCCCCCTTGAGCCGGCGCACCGAATCATCGTCGTTCACCGCCACGATCAGGCGATCGCCCAGGGCGCGTGCCTGTTGCAGGTAACGCACATGTCCCTCGTGAAGAATGTCGAAGCAACCATTGGTCATGACAATGCGTTCGCCCTGCCAGCGCGCCTCTTCGGTGACCTCGCGCAGGGTCTCTTGGTCTACCAGGGCATGAAAATCCCCCTGTCGCCGCAGGATACCCTTGAGCTCCCGAAGACTGACACTGCCCGCCCCCAGCTTACCCACCATCACCCCGGCGGCCAGATTGGCCAGCCCCGCCGCCTCGGGCAGCAGCATGCCGGCCGCCAGCCCGGCCCCCAGCACCCCGATTACCGTATCCCCGGCACCGGTGACATCGAACACTTCGCGGGCTCGGGTGGGCAGATGCAGCGGGGACTGATCCTTCTGGATCAGCAACATGCCCCGCTCGCTCAGGGTGATCAGCAGGGCGTCCAGGTTGAGGGATTCACGCAGGGCCATGCCCTTCTCATTGAGCGCTGTGTCGGAGGCGCAATGACCCACCACCGCCTCGAACTCCTTCAGGTTCGGGGTCAGCAGGGTCGCGTTGCGGTACTTTTCGAAATCGTGCCCCTTGGGGTCCACCAGCACCGGTACTCCCTGTGCCCGGGCTGCCTGGATCAGTGCCTGGGGTTGCTGCAAAGTCCCCTTGGCGTAGTCGGAGAGGATCACCAAGTCGATCTGCGCCAGTTGACGTTGGTAGTGCGCCGCCAGCGGGGCTAGGTCGCAATCCCACATCGGCTGCTCGAAATCGAGCCGCAGCAGCTGTTGATGCTGACTGATCACCCGCAGCTTGGTGATGGTAGGCAGGCCCGATTCAACCTGCACATGACAGCGCACCCCTGCATTTTCTAACTGGCTGACCAGCGCTCCTCCCGCCTCGTCATCCCCCACCAAGCCGCATAGGGAGACCCCCACCCCCAGCGCGTTCATATTAAGCGCCACGTTGGCCCCGCCACCCGGGCGCTCCTCGGTATCGCGCACGTGTACCACAGGAACCGGGGCTTCGGGTGAGATCTTGGCGGCGGCCCCCTGCCAGTAGCGATCCAGCATCAGATCGCCCACCACCAGGACCCGGGCCTTGCTGAAGTCGGGAAGATAAAATGGCATCAAAGGGTTAACATGTGTTGAGACATCGGGCTAGTTTAACGTGAATCAGGATGAAACGTTATATTTGGACTTTGGTCCTTGGAGAAACCGCCTGGTCAGACTCGGGGTGACGGGCGGGTCAATTGAAATGAAGTGGATGAAGTTTTGAGTTTTTAGTGTTGAGTTTTAAGTTGATGTGTTGGCTACGCTCACGTTTTTTTGATCACCCCCTCCGCTTAACCGACAAACAGAACACCAAGCCCCAAATCCGTGCCAACAACAAATCGAAGCATCCCCTCTCCCCTCGCGGGAGAGGGCCAGGGAGAGGGGGGACACTATGGCCGTGAGCGAAGCGAACACATCAACCAACCCACTGACAACATGAAAGACACAACAGGCAGTCCCTAACCCCCCACCCAAAATGGCGAGAAAAAGACCTAAACACCCAATCTCCTCACCCAGATACTGGCCAACCTGGATGGCCCTCGGCCTGCTATGGTTGTGCAGCCGACTGCTGCCCTATCCCATGGCCTTGAGCCTGGGCCGCCTCATCGGCCGGACGGTCTACCGGCTCTCCCCCCGACGCCGGCATATCGCCGAGGTCAACCTGGGCATCTGTTTTCCCCGACTCAGCGAAGTTGAACGGGCAGGATTACTGCGTGATCACTTCGACTCCCTCGGCATCGGCATGCTGATGATCGGGTTCGCCTGGTGGGCAACGGATGAAAAGCTGCGCAAGCGGGTCACCATCGAGGGGCTGGAACACCTGCAAAACAGTCTGGAGAAAGGAAAGGGCGTGATCCTGCTCAGCGCCCACGTCACCGACCTGGAGATCGCCGGGCGTCTATTGAGTCTCTATCAGCCCTTCGCGGTAATGTACCGGCCCCACGAGAACCCGGTCATCGAGTGGGCTTTCAGCCGCAGCCGCCAGCGGCGCTTCGAGGCAGCGATCCCGCGCAACGACATTCGCCAGGTAGTGCGTACCCTAAAGCAAAACCTTCCGGTCTGGTACGCCCCGGACCAAAGCTTCAAGGGACGCAACAGTACCCTCGCCCCGTTTTTCGGCGAACCCGCCGGGACCAACACCGCTACCTCACGCCTGGCCAAGATCAGCGGTGCCGACACCTTGCTGTTTTGCGGCTATCGTTTACCGGGTAAACAAGGCTACCGGCTGGTCATCCACCCACCCCTGGATGATTTTCCATCGGAGGATATCCAGCAGGATGCCACCCGCATTAATGGCTTGATCGAACAGGCGGTGGGGTATGCACCAGAGCAGTATCTTTGGATTCATCGGCGCTTCAAAAAGCGTAAAGTGATACCGGATCCTTACTGACATTCACTGCAAAATACCCTGTTGTTGTTTTGGTATATTTCTGTAGAATGCCTGCCGGACCAGTTTTAATAGCACAAGGATCGCGCAATGGTAACAAAATATCTGCCCGTTTTATTCTTACTCTTGTCTGCTTGCGGAGGTGGAGGTGGCAGCAGCGACACTCCCTCCTTAGATCAAGACAATTCTGATAATTCCAACACCGATTCTGATAACACCGACACAAACAATACGTGGCAAGGGTTTTCAGGTGAAGGTGAAGATGAAACTAATCAAGGCATAGGATTAGCCATCAAAAGAAGTGGTGAGGAAATATATATTTCCTACAATACATACACCCGAAGAAACCTCTTTAGCACTCAGGATGGTGTCACCTTCCATTCGTACTATACGAGCCGTACCTCAGCGTTTGTCTGTTTTGTCGACGAACTGGAACGCATCTATCTTCAAGGTGAATACACGGATGGAGAAGCGTTCAGTCAACTTGAAGACGGCTTTCCCTTCGGCGGCTTTGTCAATGGAGACTCTTCCACACTTCTCGTTATGGATTATGCACCGAAAACAGGTCCACTGGCAGGATCAACACTTAAACGATCTATCGACAGGGGAAACACCTGGACAAGAATTGACCTGGACAACAACCCGGAAACCACGCGCGAAGCTTCCCCCTCTGAGCCCGCTTTCAACGGACTTCAAACCTTCATTGTACCGAGCATCGAATCCGGCCTATGGGTCAGTCATGATTCGGGAATCACCTGGAATAACACACTTTCCGATGAAGGCCGTTTTGACGTGGTAGCGGGTAATAAAATATTCCCCAACGAATTCGTCGCAATAAAACCAGGCGCCGTATACACCAGCTCGGATATGGGTAGTACTTGGCAAGAATCCATCCCTCCCAGTGATTCACAAGGGGAAATTGCTGAATGGATCGACCTGGAATTACTTGATGATGGTCAACTTGTCGCCTGGGGTGTCCCCATCAACTCTGAGAACGGTATAGGGCAAGTATTCAAAAGTGATAATTTCGGCCAATCCTGGACAAGCGTGGGAAATCCTATCG